>JAFWHP010000001.1 GCA_017515125.1 Candidatus Saccharimonadota bacterium
AATTGAAGGTAAATTCGGCGTAGCAAAGGATAAGCTTAGAATACATCATGGCTATACAAAAGACCTAAAAATTAAAATCCTTTTTAGTTTGTTATCTGGAGAATAAGGGGTGTAAAACAATCTATTTTTGTTATTAAGCCTAATTTACACACACGATACTAGCCCACTTTACAGAGAACGGACAACAAAAATGGGGCCGCTAAACCCCGAAAATTGTCCTATGGTGGGTCGCAAGAGGCTCGAACTCCTGACCTCTTCGGTGTAAACGAAGCGCTCTAGCCAACTGAGCTAGCGACCCACTCATTCTATTATATCATAGATATTAGATTTTGACTAGCTCATAATCGCATGAACCGAGACCAAGCTCCTCGGCGTATGGCAAAATCGCACGTCCTTCACGAGAGTCAATACGCTCCTTCAGCTCATCAGCGCCGGGATCGGTTGAGCTCCAGATGGCATCAATGAAAGCTTGATCGTTTGCAACGGGATCGAGCGAGCCAAAAATACCGAGATCACCCATTACTGGGTCGCCTTGCTTTGAATCACAATCGCAATCAAGCGAAAGCGCATTGGCTACAGTAATATAAACAATTGGCTTTCCCTTTTCTTTTAGATAATCGGCAACCGCAGTGGCAGCTTCCGCCATGGATTCAATAAAGTCGATTTGCTTATGCTTTGAAATCCAACAAAGTTTTGGGCTTTTGGTCTTCCCGCAGGAATGAATATAGGCCTTGCCGTTACGCGAGGCAATACCGATAGATTGATTTTTCAAATTGGCTCCGAAGCCACCCATAGCGTGTCCCTTGCTATGAGCTAGGTTTACTATAGAGTCATAATTGTCAAAGCTCTTCCCTACTAGGTCATATTTCAAATGCTTGCCATTTTTAACGGGTATTTCCAATTCGCCGTCAGCATCCATAATATCGACCTCGGCGAACTCAGTGAAGCCATGTTCCTTTGCGACTTCGTAATGGTCCTCGGCAGTATTTCGCTCGCCGGGATAGGCAGTATTGCACTCAATAATAGTACCGTTCAGTCCCTTGACAAATGGGCCTATTAGGCTGGCTTTCAAGTAGCCTTTAGAGCCGGCCTCACCGGTACTAACTTTAACACCAACTTTGCCAGGAAGATTTACTCCCAATGCTTCGTAAATTTTAATCAAGCTTTCAGGGGTTATTTCCTTAGTGAAGAATACTTTTGACTTTGCCATTTTTTACTCCTTTTTATTATTGTAACATAGATTTCTCTTATGACGAAAAGTATTGCGGGCTTGCCGAAATCCAATAATGCACGATTTCGACAATATAATTGGTATTGCCTAGTTTTAGCAATAGGATTATTGGCTAGAATTAAGGGGCGGAAATGATTATGTCATTATTGGAAATAGTTATGCTATTATAGATAACGCTTATGTTATTGATTTGGTTTTGATGGGGTTGCAATTATCAATGAAGTATGATTGGATGATAATGGGTTGGCTTTGGAGTTTAATGGAGAGGGCGGTAGTTGCCGTTTCGGCATGAACTGTTATAGCTCGTGCGGGTGTGGAGCTTCATTAAACGGCTATGCTAGGCAAGTTAGAGGCTTGGAAAGGAGTTTAGATGGGAATAACTTTTTCGCTATGGCGGATAGTAATTACCGTAAGATTTTCTTTTAGGCGCAAATGCCAAAGTAAAAAATCTAGCCGGCGGTAAAGCGGGCTAGACCAAACCCTTGGAGTGTAGTTCCTAGTGCTATACTCCTTATGATTTAATGATAAGGGATTTGGATAGAATTGTCAAGAGGATTTTTCTCAGAATGCTCAACTCCTCTCCCGCCCGCTGACGACTGCGTGGCTTTTTAATAATTAATGCCAGTTGTCTCCTAAACACCTGACGACTTCCGTATCTCTCCCTCCGTCGGCTATCGTCGCTACACGCCGGGCGGGGCTTCCTTCGGCGAATTTTACCAAAATTCACCTCGTCAGCACCCGCTCGGGTTCGCTTTATTCCTCCGGATGGAGAGATTCGGAAGCCGTCACAATCGGGTGGGAGAGGGGGTTAAGTGCCCTAGTGCTAATCGGGGTGGCAGTTGTAGTTAATGTAGTTTTATGGCTTAGCGAGCGACGCAGCGCACGGGGAACCCGCGGAGGCGACCAAGCTGAGACGCTGGGTAGAATTCATCTGAATAGAAGTCAAGGTAGTAAGCGATAGTAGTATACTGCGACGTACTGGACCACAAGAAGCCATTCGTCCCGTAATCGTAGAGCGTAGTGCCATAGAGGCCGCCAGAACGCACAAAGTATAAGGGCGCCTTATAGCCCTTAGCATTAGTACTAGTAGAACGGAATTTATTGAAGCCATCCGTAGCCCATTCAGTGTTAATCCACTGAGCAGAGCCCGCTGTATGCTCGGTAGTAATACCTTCAGTAATGCCATTGGCTAGTGCTAATTGGTTGAATTCGGTAATGATTTCATTGCCGTTAGTACCAGTAAGACCATTGGGCAGTCTCCAGCCTTTAGGACAGATCGAGTCCGGCATGACGGTTAGATCGTCTGAGATACCGGAAGTATCGTTGCTAGCTACAGCAGCAGACCAGTTGTAGTAGTTGCCCACATGGTAGTGGCGACAGTCTTCTTCAGTGTGACCACCGTCAATACAAGCTGTCATACTATTATAGATAGTGTCCGTGTTGGTATTGCCGGAAGTATAGACATAATAGTCACCACCTTCTGCCCAGTATGGTTTGCTATTGCTATTAGTCCAGCCTACTACGGCAGTTTCTTGGGTGCCAGCTGCATGCTTCGTGATAACGGCAGGTCGCTGCATAGTAGTGGTATCTGGTGTCCAAGTGCCTACTGTATTTAAATCAGAATCAGCATTGGTTAATACTTGTGAACCTTGGGGACCTAGAGCTAAATCTAGATTCTGAGTCATCCAAAGCATGGTTCTGTCGCAAGTATTTGCAGCTGGGGCATTTGAGACTTCGCTCATGCATAATCTGGCCACGGAATAGCTCTTGCCATCCCTGGTGTCTATCGCGGTGGTTTCTTCACCTGTGTCAATAGAGTTGCCCCATTCCGCTACATTTTGCATGGTGTTTCTATTCCACATAGCATAGAGAACTAAATCGTTAGTTAGGCTTTCTTGGTTTAGAGTAAAGGAAGCTCCTACTCCATATTCTGTACCATCACAGCTACTTGAGAATCCAGACATTGTGGGTTCAGTTGTACACCATCCTGCAAAGGTATAACCACTTCTTTTGGGAGTGTCACTTGAAATATTTACAGTACTGGTTTCGGAAGTAGTGTTTTCGTCTACTGGCATAGTAGTTACTGTAGGGTCTATGTAGGTAATTGTATATGGTATAGGGTTTCCTGTTGCTACTACTAGGAAAGTGTTGCTATAAGTACCGCTCTTGACTGAACTATCTACTCTTGCACCGATTGATAGTGTATAAGTATTTGCCGTAGTATTGGCTTCAGTAGTTTTATCTATAATGTCTGCTGATGTTCCAGGTGCTGGTAGGAAATCTGAATTGTCTACTCCATTGTATTTGCTCGGAAGATAACCCCACATACCATTATATACTGTACCAGATAAAGCTTTGAATTGTTCTTCAGTGGTAGCTTCTGGGATTGAGTCTAAGTGGTTTGTACTAGTATCGCTATCTGCTCCGTTTACTAGCTTTCCGACATTGGTTTCATTTGCAGCACTAATGCCTATAGTATAGCCAGTAGCATTGCTGGTGGAAGCGGAGATGGTAGTAGCTGCTGACTTACCGAATGTTCCTTCACGTCTTGTTGAGGATACACTGACTGCTGTTGTGGCTTTATCAATGGAGAGTGAGATGGAACTTCCTGTTGCGTAAGTATCGTGAGAAACTAGAATATTGTTTATAATGACGTTTAATGTAAGACTAAGACAGAATGCTGCTGATACTGACATAAGCAAGGTCATGGTATCAGTAGGTGAAGTGAGAAGCCTACTGATACCATGAAGGGGCTTATGGTTGGAATAATGGTTGTGGTTGCAATGGTTATGGTAATCATTGTTATGATTATGATTGCGTAAATAATAAAACATGCTGCTAATGAAATGGTTATGCTTGCAATAACCTTTATCATTGTTGTTACTTATATTATTGTAATTGCTACTGCGATTTGTGTTGGTGCTGTGGCACTTCATGATGACTCCTTTAACTATTTAGTTTACTGGTCGAAATAAAAATCGACACCGTGCTGGGTGTCTTAAACCATTTTTTCATTACCGCATATTTCAACACGAGTAACGGGCACGATGCCGATTTCTATGTTGAAATATGTTATAAAAAGAGCGATAATTTCGAAAATGGTTTAAGACTCTTTAATTATATCATAGAAAATTAGTTTCGTGTAGAAAATTCGTGTTGGTTTGTAATAATTACTAAAAATTGGGGTTAATAGACATTTCGTGTGTATTTATACCTCTGTTCTTCCAGAAAAGAAAATTCGTGCGAACTGAATTTTTTGATTCTTTTTAAGCCCGCGATGGTTATTTAGGCGTCGTTTTAGTTCACTGTGCTAGTTGGTACAATTGCTTCGCAATTGTATTGCGTGGCGCGCGTTCGCAATCTGAAGCGCTAGCGCTTCAGATTGACTCACTGCGCTAACGCATCGAATTCGTCGAGGGAGGAGATGAGGACGTCGCGGGGTTTATTGCCGTTTTGGGGACCGATAACACCGATTTCCTCGAGCCAAATAGCAAGACCGGAAACAAAGCCATGGCCCTTACCGAGGTAAGTTTGGAGCATGGCGGTAGAGAATTTACCTTTATTCAGAGTAATCTCGACAGCTTTGCGGACGACTGGGTCGGAGGGGTCAAATTTACGACCGAGGCCGCCAACCTCGCCGGCGTCGGAGGACATACCTTTAATTGCGACTGGCTGCGCAATAACTTCGTCATTATACTCTGGTGGTCGTTGGGCGCGGAGAAAATCAGTAACATTATTAATATCTTTATCGGAGGCCCAGGCACCCTGAATACGGCGAGGCTTGCCCATCATTTCGGTAGTAAGCATCAACATGTCGCCTTTGCCGAGAAGTTTCTCGGCACCACCCTGATCGAGCATGATACGAGAGTCCATTTGAGAGCCGACTGCGAAAGCGATACGAGATGGGACGTTGGCTTTGATAAGGCCAGTAATGACCTTAACTTCTGGACGCTGAGTAGCGAGGACAAGATGGATACCAGCAGCACGACCCTTCTGAGCAATGCGGACAATAAGAACTTCGAGGTCTTTCCCTGCCATCATCATAAGGTCGGCCATTTCATCAATAACTATCACGATATAAGGCATCTTCCCTTCTTTTTCGGGGTCTTTGTCTTTTTCCATTTTAGCGTTATAATCGGCAATATTCTTGACTTTTTCGTTCGCCATTTGAGTATAGCGGCGCTCCATTTCGCCAACGGCCCATTTCATAGCACTGAGGGCTTTTTCGGTGCTAGTAATAATCGGGGTAAGGAGATGCGGAATATCCTCGTACTGTGCCATTTCGACCTGCTTGGGGTCGACGATAATGAGTTTCATGTCGCTCGGGGCGTTACGATATAACAATGAGCTGATTAGGGTATTCGTCATGACGGATTTACCAGAACCAGTCGTACCAGCAATCAAGAGGTGGCGCATATCGGCGAGGTCGGCGACGACGGATTTACCAGAAATGTCTTTCCCTACTACGAAGGTAAGCGGACCCTTGGCTTTTTTCCATTCGGGCGATTCGAGAACGCCACGCATGCGAACGTCGGCAGAACGGGCGTTTGGGATTTCGACACCGACAGAGCGAGTGCCAGGAATCGGGGCTTCAATACGAATCTTATCGACGGCAAGATTAAGCGCTAGCTCTTTGTCGCGGGCGAGGATTTTGGACAGATTAACACCAGCGGGTGGTTTCATAGTATATTGAGTAACGCGTGGACCGACATTGGCACCTTCCATTTCGACGTCAATGCCAAACTCCGAAAGAGTGGACTTAATAATGTAGGCGTTTTGCTGGATATTACCAGCATCAGCGGGAGATTGTTTTTTCTCGAGGAGATCGGTTGATGGCATCTTCCAGTCGGGATCGCTGACAGCGACCAAAGCGGTAGGCTCCTTCGGGGCCTCGACTGGCTCCTTTGTTGGAGTCTTGATGGCGGATTTGTGGAGAAGGCGAGATTTGACAGGGGCGGGGCTAGCAGCCGGCTCAGAGGCACCTAGGCCAGAATTAACTTTAATCTCGAGCTGGCCGAGTTTTTTACCCTTTTTCGAGGTAATTTCTGCGGAGTCGTCGGTGTCAGCAGCTCTTTGGCGTTTACCGAGGTTTTTCGTGCCCTTGAAGAAAGTGACTGGGGAGAGTTGAAGAATAAAGAGAGAGGTAATGAATATTAATACAATATATATAACGATAACGAAAGCTTGGTCGAGGGCTTGAGTCATGATGCCGTTTAGCCAATTACCGAGCGAGCCGCCGAAATTCCAGATAGCGCCGACACCGGAAAGCCAAATCAGCATTAGGATACTAGCGACATAGATGGCGACAGAAATCCGGTTGTTCTCGGAGCGGAAAATTTTTACTGCGATATAGACAAGGATGGCGGGGATAAAATAAGTTGCGAGGCCAAGAGTTTTAATGACTGTATCGTGGATGGTATTTAGAACGGAGCCGCCATGGCCGAACCAAGTAATTACGAAAAAAAGAGCAAGAGCAATCATTAAGACTGCGGAGATTTGACGCCAAAAACCGCCCGGAAGCTCGTGTTCGACTGGCGCCTCCTTTTTCGCGGAGGGACGCCTGGTGGTTGCGCGTTTTTTGGTGGTTTTTCTTTTCTTCGTTGCCATATGCTATATATTATAGCACACTTTCTAGATAAGCACAAGGGGGATGACCTACTGTCCGGTCGAACCACCGGTTCTCATCCTGCCTACTCATAGAAAATACCCAAGCTGATGCTTGGATATTTTCTATGGCTAGGCTGGC
>JAFWHP010000006.1 GCA_017515125.1 Candidatus Saccharimonadota bacterium
GAGACGGGTCCTGCCGGACATTTCCCTCCCGCGGCTCCTCCCTTACGGGAGCTCCGCGGGAACCTTTCCATGTCCGTCACCCGTCCTGATTACAATTTAATTGTAAGTTTAATTTAACTCAAAATTAAAATAAATAAACTGACGATGATTAATTGCACAACTAAATTGTTAATGTTATTTTCAAAGACTCTCAAATTAACTCTCGCAGCTTTGAACTGATACCATCTTATCGCACTTTGGAAACTTTGTCAACACTTTTTTGCGATTTTCTTGAATTTTCTTGGATTTCGTCTTCCCTATGCGCAATTGGGAGGAAAAAACACCAGAAAATGAAGAGTGCGCCACCTACGAATAAGGCAATAGTCCACCACGGAAATTCAAAATCACTGGCTGAGGACTCAGTACTGTTTGTTGCGGCGCCAGTTTCGGGCGCTTTGATGCTTTCTGCGATTGAGGCTTCCGACTGATCCGTGACAGGATCGATAGCCTCGGATTTTCCTTC
Organism: Candidatus Saccharimonadota bacterium; assembly: GCA_017515125.1. GTDB lineage: Bacteria > Patescibacteriota > Saccharimonadia > Saccharimonadales > Saccharimonadaceae > Nanosyncoccus. The sequence continues at coordinate 503 of JAFWHP010000006.1, forward strand.
GGCCATGACTTCCGCAGAGTAGCTGCCTGCATTATTTAGCTCATTATCGGTAGCTGAATTCGTGGAGTCCTGCACGCCTTCAGCAGCTGGCTCTACTGGATCTACTTTTTCTATTGGGAATGGCAAATATTTAAATCCGCGCGTGCTGTAGACTGGTCTACATTCCATATCCTCTCCTAAAGATTTTGCGCAGTCTGAAAAGTCAAATGGCTCTGCCCATGTCGCATTCGGAAACGACATTCGGTAGGTCACGTCTAATCTTTTTTGCATGTCATCTGATACTGAAAAATCGGGGACCGAAAGTTCTAATTCTGTGCCAGATGGAAACCATTCGTCGTCATTTGATACATGATTTTTAACGAATAACCTTCTGGTATGCAACATTTCTTCATCTAGCTCGTTCTCGATTGCATAAGCATAGTCTGGGGTGAAATAACCCGTTTCGGTCTGAACAATATACAAGTCCTTGACGTGTTGCTTCGTACTCCCTTCTGAGAGTACGTCGGTATCATAAGCAACACGGATAGTATGAGCGGCGGGATTAATAGCAGTGATGGTCAAACCATGAGTACGGTATAATTCCAAAGCACGATAGATATCGCCTTCCAGATTCCTGACATGCATATGCTTACACATAGGGTCGCTGCCACAGTTAGCGGCTATTTCTGGCGCTATTTCGGCGTGCAAGGCGGCCATTTCGCTATAGGTCCAATATTCTGGTTCCGAAGCGAAGGCTAAATTCGGAACTAGACCGCTCGCTATCATCATTAAGGTTGGTATTGCGAGTGAAATTTTAACACTCATAATGTAACTCCTTTCGGCCTTCAGGGTTACCCCTGAAAGATTAGTTTATTGTAAAAGGAGTATATACATATAATAAGATTATTTACAACCCTGCTGAGTGCGTTTTTATAACATAAGTGTTTTAAATATAAACACGACTGTTTTAATTCTTGTCATAAGTGTTTTGGCGAAACCGCCTAGGCTTACTTTTTATCGGCAGAATCAGATTCTGGCTCTTCTTCTGGAAGAACAGTGCCGAGAGAGGCAACGGTGTCGCCTTCGCTCATTTTCATGATGCGAACACCCTGAGTGGCGCGACCAAGAGTCGGAATTTCTTTAACGGCGACACGAATAGCCTGGCCCTTAGTAGACATCATGATGACTTCTCTAGCTTCGGGATCTAGCGTGTGTACCGCAACGATTGGGCCGGTTTTTGCGGTTACAGCGGCAACCTTGATGCCGACACCGCCACGCTTATGGGCTGGCAAGTTGGAGACTTGTGTCGCCTTACCATAACCGTTAGCCGAAACAACCAATAGCTTCTGTTTCGGGTCAGTAACAACATCCATACCGACGATTTCGTCCTTTGGACGGAGGCGCATACCGCGAACACCCATGGCGGCACGCCCCATGACGCGAACTTCTTTTTCGTTGAATCTCGTGGCTTGACCAGCGGAAGTACTAATAATAATATCATTTTCACCGGTTGTTTCTTTAACCCAACGGAGTTCGTCGCCAGTATCTAGCTTAATCGCAATGAGTCCGTTGCTGCGTACGTTAAAGAAATCTTTAATGGCAGATTTCTTAATAGTTCCCTTTTTGGTGGCCATGAAAAGATAGCCATTAGCTCCAGCATCACCCTGCTTGATGATGGAAGTTATCTTCTCTTCTGGATGCATATTTAGCAGGTTAACCGCAGCGGTACCTTTAGCGGACAAGGAGGCCTGGGGGACCTCGTAGGCTTTCATGCGGAACAGTCTTCCCTGATTAGTGAAGAAAAGAAGATAATCGTGGGAGTTCGTAGTAAGAATTTGAGCGATAACATCTTCTTCTTTGGTAGTCATGCCGCGTTTGCCTTTCCCGCCACGATTTTGGCGACGGAAATCGGCCTGCGGTACGCGTTTAATATAATTTTCAGATGTCAACAAAATGACACTTTCCTCTTCTGGGATTAGTTCTTCTTCGGAGAATTTACCGAGTTCATGGTTAATAATCCTACTGCGGCGCTCGTCGCCATACTTTTCTTTGATTGCGAGGAGTTCTTCCTTTACAACTCTTAAAATCTCTTGTTCACTCGCAAGGATGGCTTCTAGTTTCTCGATCAATTCATGTAGTTGTTTTAGCTCTTCTTCGATTTTATCGCGCTCTAGTCCTTGGAGACGACGAAGTTGCATCTGAAGAATAGCGTTGGCCTGAATTTCCGATAGGCCAAATCTGGTCATCAATTGTTTATCGGCGTCATCATAGGCGGCGCGAATGACTTTAATGACTTCGTCGATATTGTCGAGAGCGATTTTCAACCCCTCCAAGATGTGCGCTCGCTCTTTAGCTTTCTTTAAATCAAATTCAGTTCTCCTACGGATAACAATCTGACGATGTTTAACAAACTCGCTTAGTATTTCTTTCAAGCCGAGGACACGTGGCTGAATACCGTCGACCAACGCCAGTACGTTATAGTGAAAAGTGGTCTGAAGATCGGTTAGTTTATAAAGCTGATTTAAGATTTTCTTCGGGAAAGCATCTTTTTTGAGTTCAATCACTACGCGAGTTTTACCGCGAGCGGACTCGTTACGAGCATCAGCAATGTGAGTGATTTTCTTATCCTGGGCAAGGCGAACGATCTTTTCGATTAGACCTTCTTTGCTGACGCCGTACGGCATTTCAGTAATTACTATATTATAACGGCCATTTTTGCGCTCCTCAATATTGGCTACACCCCTAATGACAACCGAGCCTTTCCCTGTCGCATAGGCCTGCTTCATTGGAGCGCCACCATAAACCTCGGCGCCAGTCGGGAAATCAGGACCTTTGACGTGTTTCATGAGGCCGTCAAGGCCAATTTCGGGATCGTCGATTAGGGCTACTGTAGCGTCTACTAATTCTCCGAGATTATGGGGTGGAATATTAGTCGCCATACCGACGGCGATACCCATCTGGCCGTTCAAGAGAATATTTGGAACAGCAGCAGGAAGGACGGCGGGTTCTTTTTCGGTACCGTCGAAGTTATCTCGGAAATCTACGGTATCTTTTTCAATGTCGGCTAAAAGTTCGGCGCCGATTTTATCCATACGAGCCTCAGTGTAACGAGAGGCGGCCGGTTCGTCGCCATCAGCGGAACCGAAGTTACCCTGACCTTCGACTAGAGTATATCGCATTTTCCAAGGCTGGGCGAGATTTACCATGGCGTCATAAATTGAGGAGTCGCCATGCGGATGATATTTACCCATTACTTCGCCGACGATACGAGCGGATTTAACTGTTGGATGAGGGGCTTTCCAGCCGTTTTTATTCATAGCATATAATATACGGCGATTAACGGGTTTCAAGCCGTCGCGAACGTCTGGTAAAGCGCGGTCGATAATGACAGACATGGAGTACTTGAGGAAGTAGTCTTCCATGGTATGCTCGACGGGTTTAATCTCGATACCATCTTGTATAAAAGCTCCGTCAGAACCATCCTCCCCGGACACGGAGTCGCCGTTTGCATCGGAATCTAGGCGGGTCCTGCCGCTCGTTCTCTCTCCCGCAGCTCCACCCTTCGGGTGCTCTGCGGGAACCCTTCCACGAGCGTCACCCGCCAGATTTTCGTCTCTATTTTCTAGGTTTTTATCATCTTCCATATTTCCTCCTTAGAAGTCCAAATCGTCAAGGTTAACCGAGGCAGCACCGGCCTGAATGAAGTTTTTGCGGAGTTCGACCTGATCTCCCATCAACTTTGTGAAAATAGCATCAGCTTTTTCGGCGTCTTCGACGTGAACTTTGACTAGTACGCGATTTTCGGGATCCATGGTGGTTTCCCAAAGCTGCTTTGCATCCATTTCGCCAAGACCTTTGAAACGTTGCTGAGCAGTATAGCCAGCTTGCTTAAATCTCTCCTGAGTTTCGTCGATCTTAGTGCCATTTTTCTTACGCTCGGCGATTTTTTCGTTTAACTTTTTCTCGAGAGCAACTTCGTCATATAGATAATCAATTTTGCGGTTATTCCCTGTACCTTTAATTAGGCCGAATAGGGGTGGTTTAGCGAGATACACATGTCCGGCTTCGATAACCTTTGGCATATAGCGAAAAAAGAATGTCATGAGGAGAGTCGCAATATGAAGACCGTCGACATCAGCATCAGTCATGAAGATAATCTTATCGTAGCGAAGACCATCAAGGTTAAACTGGTCGCCGATACCTACGCCAAGACCTTTAATTAGAGAAACCAATTCTTGATTTGCTAGCATTTTGTCTAGACGGGCGCGCTCGGTATTTAATACTTTACCTCTCAGGGGTAAAATAGCTTGAATCTGAGGGTTACGACCCTCTTTGGCGGAGCCAGCAGCAGAATTACCCTCTACGATAAAGAGTTCGCAGTCGGTGCGAGTACGCGAAGAACAGTCGGCAAGCTTAGATGGTAGATTGAGCCCCTCAAAAGCGCCTTTTCTGATAACATTGTCGCGAGCGGCGCGGGCGGCTTTACGGGCACGAGCGGCTAAGGTGGCCTTACCGATAATTTTCTTAGCAATGGCGGGATTTTCTTCGAGGTAATAGCCAAAATACTCGGTCATGACTTTGTCGACATAGCCTCTGACTTCTGGGTTGCCGAGTTTGTTCTTGGTCTGCCCTTCGAACTGAGGATCGGGGAGTTTAACCAGGATGACCGCAGTGAGGCCTTCCTTAATGTCGTCGCCGGTAAGATTGTCTTCCTTTTCTTTAAGCAATCCGTTTTTACGAGCATAATCATTGACGGTGCGAGTAAGACCGGTCCTAAAACCGACAACATGCATACCACCATCTGGCGTCAAAACGTTGTTGGCGAATGGTTTCATAGTTTCGGCATATGTGTCATTATACTGGAGGGCTATTTCCACTCCCGTATCATTCACTTGTTTCTCGACATAGAAAATATCGTCGGCCAGAAGCTCCTTGCCCTGGTTGAGGCGCTTGACATAGCTCTTGATGCCTCCTTCAAAATAAAAGGCTTCCCTGGCGCCAGTGCGCTCGTCTTTTACAGTAATGAGGATACCTTTAGTTAGATAGGCTTGGTGGCGGGCGTAATTCGCAACCCACGTATAATCAAATGTAGTAGTTTCTTTAAAGATGGTTGGGTCGGGGTAGAAAGTAATAGAAGTGCCATGTTCCTTAGGGCTGCCTTTAGTGATTTGCAGTTCCATGGTTGGCTTACCTACGTCAAATTCAATATGATGAGTCTTGCCGTCTCGGTAGACTTCGGCTTTCATGTGAGTGGAAAGGGCGTTTACGACACTCGAACCTACACCGTGAAGGCCAGAGGAAACTTTATAGCCGCCGTCGCCAAATTTACCGCCAGCATGAAGAACGGTCAGAACTGTCTCGAGGGTGGATTTTTTGGTTTTGGGGTGGATATCGACAGGGATACCGCGACCATTATCATCAACACGGACTCCGCCATCCTCTAGAATTGTAATGTCGATTTTGTTAGCGAAACCAGCAATGGCTTCGTCGATAGAGTTGTCGGCGATTTCCTTGATTAGATGATGTAACCCATCATACCCAGTAGAACCAATATACATACCAGGCCTCAAGCGCACAGGCTCTAGCCCTTCAAGTACCCGAATTTCCGATGAATCATATTCTTCCGCTTTTGCAGTCATTTTATACCTCATCTTAAATATACTTATCTATTGTACACCTTAAGCTGGTAAAAATCAAGTGCTCTGGGGCCTTACGAGCCTTCACTGCGGTCCTTGCCCAGAAAAGCTCCGCTAAGCCACTCCAAGTCCATCAAGTGCCCATTTGTGTTATAATTGTGACAAGATGATATACTTGGATTATGCAGCGACGGTGCCGATGCTCGACGAGGTGAGGGAGGCGATGCGAGAAGCGGAAGAGAAGTTTTTTGCGAATGCGTCGGCTTTACATACCCCTGGGCATCTTGCAATGAATGAAATCGAGAAGACGCGGGAGCTTTTGGCGCGATTAATTGGGGCGGAACCTTCTGAAATTATTTTTACATCTGGGGCGTCGGAGTCGAATAATACCGTAGTGCGAACTTTTGAGGGGTGCCAGATTGAGACTTCGCCTCTCGAGCATCATTCGATTATAGAGGTGGCAAAAGTGTATCGGGGGCGGAAGTTGCCAAAATTGTATTCTTATATGTTGGCAAATAATGAAACGGGGGAGTTTCTCAAAATGCCGTCGATTGATAAGAGCGAATATAATGATTCCCTTTTGTTTGAGGCTAAAGATGATTGGGGACATGAGCTGGTGACGGATAGGCGACGGGGGTATTTGCATTCGGATTTGACGCAGGTTTTGGGCAAAGTGCCGATCAACGTTCGGGACCTAGGGTTGGATTATGCGACCTTCTCGGCACATAAAATCGGCGGACCGGTAGGTGTGGGGGCGCTATATGTGCGGAAAGGCGTACCGTTTAAGCCTTTGATAATAGGCGGTAATCAGGAAAATAAGAGGCGGGGTGGAACCTATAATACCGTAGGGATCATAGGATTTGGCACTGCCATTAACCGAGTGCTAAAAGAAAAGACTTGGGCTCGCTACGATACAGAGGTACGGAAGCTACGAGATATGCTTGCGAAGCGGATTTTGGCGGAAATTCCTGGAAGCTCTTTAAATACCGATATTACCCCTGGAGCTTCCCTTCCAAATATTCTGAATGCTTCTTTTAGGGCGGCGGAGGGGGAGTCAATTCAGCTATACTTGGATGCGGAAGGGATAATTGTCTCTACCGGGTCGGCATGTGCGGCGGGAGATACGAAGCCGTCACACGTCCTAATGGCGAAAACTGGAGATGCAGAGGTGGCACATTCGTCGATAAGGTTCTCTTTTGGGCTTTCTAGTACCACTGAAGATGTTGAGCGCGTAATGGAGGTGCTGCCAGGGATAGTCAAGAGGTTGCAGCAGATAAGTACGATTAGCTAGGGTATTAAATCTTATTTTTGCTCGCGTCTAGGTGCTGTTGCGTAATTCGCGCATTTCGGGAGCTCCGTAAGATGGTAATCTGCGATTATACCATCTTACTCCGCCCCTACGGCGAAAAAATCCGCCTAGAGGCGAATTTTTTCTTTATGTCCCTCAATGTCAGCGAATTACGCAACAAAAGCGCCATGATTTGCCAACATATTATGCTAGTCGTCTTTTTGGCTGAGCCACTTGTCAAGGAATCCACCTGTAGAGCCACCAGAAGCGTTTTGAGCAGGGTCTGAAGCGCCGGAGCTATCGGTAGGCGCTTTAGCAGAATCTGCGCTGGTAGAGGCCTTTTTGTTCGAATTAGCGCTATCTTTTTGCTTTTCGGCGGCACTCCAGCGTTCCTGTATTTCCTGCTCGACCTCAGCGCGGGTTTTGGCGTATTTAGTGGCAGAATACACCTTGAGAGTTTCCATCAATTGATCATTCGGCTCGCCCATCGGAGGTGGGAGGTTGATGGTAAATGGTGCGGACGGCATATCAAACATCATAACTTTCGTAACGGCGGCGAAATTCGGGGTCTTAGTTAGATCTTCGGCAGTGAAGGTTGGACTGAAGGCCTTAACCATTAGTTCGGCATCCGTAACGCCGATACGACCACAAACGATAGTACCGACGTTGCCGAGAAGAGCTTCGCGGATTTTTTCGGTAAGCTGTGTCATGAACTGGTTAGCTACGATAAGATTTAGGCGGTATTTTCTGGCTTCGGAAAGAATTGACTCAAAGCTATCTGTTGCGAAGTTTTGGAACTCGTCGACATAGAGACAGAAATCTTGGCGCTCGTCTTCAGGAATATCTTGCCTTGACATTGCTGCTTGTTGGAATTTCATGACAAAAATCATACCGAGAAGGTTGGCGTTAATATCGCCAAGACGGCCCTTGCTGAGGTTGACGAGGAAGATTTTTTTATTATCCATTATTTCGCGGATATTAAAGCCGGATTTAACCTGACCTAAGGTGTTTCGCATGATAGTGTTAGCGAGGAAAGGGCCCCATTTACTTGAGAACCAAGTAATTACCTCGCCGGCATCAGACGATTTTTGGCTAGCTGGAAATTCTTTAGTCCAATAATCGTAAACAGCCTTGTCGGTGACAAATTTAAGTTTAGACTTGACGAATTCTGGGTCAGTAAAGCACTGCGGGATGTCGATAAAGGTGGCACCGGCAGGGTCGGACATAAGAAGAAGGGCGGCATTTCGGAACATATGTTGGCCGCGCGGACCAAAGAAGCCTTGATTTTGAGGATCGAAGAGAGATTGAAGCATACTGATTCCCTCTTGGACGATAAAGTCTTTTTGATCCTCAGTGGTATATTCAAACATATTCATGCCTACTGGATGCTCAATATCAGCGGGGTCGAAATAAATAATATCGTCAATGCGCTCCTCTGGAACGCGTTTTAATAGTGCTTCTACGGCGTCGCCATGAGGATCAATAAACGCGAAGCCGCGACCGTCGCACATATCTTGGAATGCAAGATTCTCAAGAAAGACGGACTTACCCATACCTGTTTGGCCGATAACGTACATATGACGGCGGCGATCCTTCTCTTGGAGATAGATTGGCTTTTTATTGCCGCGGTATTCGTTCGTGCCCAGGAAAAGACCTTCGGTGGCGAGTTTGGCAGGACCATCAACTTGCTTAACTAATTGGCGCTCTACGGAAGAACTTGGGATGGCTGACTGTTCTGGCAAATGGAAGATACTAGCAAGCTCTACACTGTTCAAAATATTTGTTCGGGTTTTTAAGGGGAAAAACCGAAAAGTATAGTCTACCACGAGTTTTTTCGGCTCCTTCATGGTATTCACGCGAAAACCATTGAACTCTGCGGAGTTGAATTGCGAAAAGGAAGCAACTATGCCGCTCATGATGGCCTCGGAGCGGTTTAGCGACTTCGAACTCGCCACCACTCTTACTAATGTTTCAAAAGCGGGATATTTCATTTTGCCAATAATAGCATCTAACTCGCCCTGCTTAATATTGGTAACAATTTTTTGTTCGCTTTTTTCGTGCTCATCTGGAACTTCAAATGGAGCCCTAATAATATCCATGGCGATAGTGCCGATTCCAGCGCCAATGGTTTTGGTTTTCTCACCCTTTTGGGTTGATTCGACGTATTCTTTGGCTTTGTCTGACCAATTATTTTGCGCAGGGCGAAAAAGGATTTGAACAGCTGCGCCTTCATCTTGTCCAACGCTAGAGAGCGCGTTTAATAGCGCCATTTGAGCATCCCGTTTCGTGTCTTCGTACGTCGCAATTGGGAGATAATATTCCTTATCTAGCGTCAATTCTGCGCCAGAAACTGCACGTACGCCACCGCCACCCTTGAAGATGTTGTCTTCTTTGGCTTCGACAACGCGGGCGGTTGGGTAGGCTGACTGAATAGCCTGCTTGACTGTCTCCTTGAGTTCGGCTGGGACTATGGCGTAATAACGGATAAAACCGTCTTTTGCTATAATTTCGAACGAGAAGTGACGTTCGCCGTATAGACGTACTTTACGGTCTTTGAGATTAGTGGAGGCGAGTATGGAGTACATGACCTGAGCCTTCGATATAGCCTCGTTGGCGATGTCACGCTTGTCTCGACCACCGGCTTCAATATCATCAGTAGTCGGAGGCAGATGGATCAACAATGCGACCATCTTAAGGCTACGTTCGTATTTATTGGCTTTTCTTAATTTGGAGATTTTTGAACTAAAAATGATTGCCAGCAGGAGAATTGCCGCTATTACCATAATTAAAATGACCACCCAAGTTTCTGGCATTATAGACTCCTTGCCTCGTCAATTACGCACGGTGTGACTGTTGTAGAAAATACAAGAACAGTAGTAATTCTGCTATTTTGCGAGACTTTTGCCAAGTACATTATAGCATCTCCTTTGAATATTCCTCGCGACCTGCTTGGATTTCGTCGTAAAAACCCGCGACATCATCATCTGCCGCCAGTTTTGCCTCGAGAGCCTTAAATGCTTCGACATTAACATGGACTTTCCCGTTCGGGGCATGTTCGAAAACTGATACGCCATTTTGCGCGGGCTTGTCCTGAGTGCTAGGCTGATTTAGTTCGGTTATTTCCCCTAACTGAGGATTTATGTCGACCGATTGAGGGTTATCTGGATCGTAGTTTGCATTTATGGGCGGCCGTGGGGCAGACTCCGGCAAAGGCATTCCTAGAGTGTTAGGGCTCGTGTTTACTTGGGCTTGCGATCCGGATTGGACCGCATCAAGGGCTGCGTTGCCAAGATTAGAAGAATTAAAAGACGTCGAACTAGAAAGCTCTCCTTGCGGATATTCCTGAACTTGACTATGTGCCTGGTCGTGATGGTTAGGAACGGTTGTAAACTCTGATGAATCTAGGTTGTAATTAGCGGCGAGCGGGTTTTCTCCTTCCGGAGCTAGGCCTACGCCTGCCGTAAAAAAAGTCGGCCGTTTTTCGGGAGTTTTCAATGTTTTCGCGTTTTGACCATTGTCCATATGCTTATTTTATCACATTATCGATTTAAATGCGCTTTTTCACAAGAAATTCCGCCAAGAACAAAAAGATTGCGATTAACGCAATAGTCCAGGGAGTGATGGCGCCAAACGATCTTGCCATAAGTAGCATAATGGGGCCAAAAGCAAGAACGGCGGCATGAAGGTAATCCTTGCCTGACAAACTTCGCTTCTTAAACGCTATTCGCAGGAAACACTGCAAGAGTAGCGTAAATATACCAACAAACACCATATAAACTGTTGTAAAAAATAATAAAACTCCGAACGGTCCAATTTCTGTAGGAGAAAAGAAATTTAGCATTATTATTAAAGCTGCGAGTCCAATAATGCTAATAAAGTAAATTGTTCTGCCCTGTTTCATAATGATAGTATAGCATAAGCAGAATCTAAAAGATAGTCCCTTCTTGAATATATGGAAGGAGGCGGGGGTTATCCGGCACCTTAATCTTAACTATTGACCGCAACCTTGTCCGCTCTCCTTTTTGACCGCTTCACTGTTAAAGTGAAGCATGTGTCCTTGTTAGTTTTTTCTCTTATTCTTGTTTATGATCCCCCGAAAGAACTAATAAGAGATTTACTGACGCGCTCTACACCTTTTAGGGGGTTAATTCCCTTTTTGGCGGAGCTTTAGGTAATTCCTAATTTCGTAATTTATGGCTAGAAATTACCTTTTCGCCCGCCAAAACTACGTTTTGTTCTTTTTCATTTTGGTAATGTTCCTTTTATTTTAGTATTTGTTTTAGTCATCTCGACTGTCCTTATGATAGCACAGAACTTACAAAAAAGCAATATATTTGTTCAATTTTTATAGTGTAAAATTTACAATATTTTGCCTATTTCTTCCCTGTTCTAAAATGCTATACATTCTGTTGTGTTTTTTACAACGTTCGTGTGGAAAATGACACTTGGTCTTGTAATTTATGGGGGAGTGTGATATAATTATATAAAGTTTGGGGCTGACCATAGCTTAGACGGTTCATTAACAGTCGTGAGGCGTGTCGATTAAATACCGTAAGTATTGAATAAGTGCTAAGAACACGAAAAAGACTGCGCATGTCATGTACATGCCAGCTTATGCCTAGTATCATAATATAGGCTGGTCTCGGATTGAGTCGCCGTAAATTCGAGATTATCATACGTCGGCGATAGGGTTGCGGAGTGGCTTTTCGCAACATGAAAACTTAGCCATGGCGTCTGTCAGTTTCGTTCTCTGCAGCTGATAGAGGAAGCCAAGATGAAACAGAAAACTATGCACGTAGAATCATGACCCAGTGATGAGTCGGACGGGGAGGCAGTATCCCCCAGCTCCACCAGTTAATTCTTGCTAAATTCGCCTATCTGGGCGATTTTTTGCTTTCACTCGTCCTAAGACGCGTTTCAAGCAAAGAAATCACCCATCTAGGCGAATTTATCTAAGAATTAAATCCCCATCTGAATCATTTTATCTAATAAATAACCCAGAATAGCGCTGCACTCGAAGAAACCACCAATCTGACGAATTTTAACTACAAAATTTATTAGCGAAGAAAATACCCACCTGAAACACTTTATCTAATAAGTAATGGATCAATTTGGCCGCCGAGCATGCTGGATGGAACCACTAACCTGATGGATTATAGCTGGAAAGTAAAATTGCCGGATTCTAAAAAAGCCATAGAATAAGGCCGGTAACTGCGAGGAAAACCGGCCTTATGTAGAGTGTGGAGTTATTTTGGCTAAATTTTTATTTTGGGCTTTTGTATAATTTTTTTATTCAAAAGCTATCTCTATTATAAGCCGTAAAAATGGTTATGTCAACACTTTTTTCATACTTTTTTTGTTCATTTTTTGGAAGTTTTCCACAGCCCTATCTATCCCACCCTACTGCGACAGATAGGAGCTGTTGATGAATAAACATTTTTACATAATCACAGAGGTCGCTATGCTTATTTTAAGCATAAGGGGCGCCAGGGGGTTGAAATTATTTTTCTAGTATGATAGAAGAGTGGCATGATAGCAAAAATACAATCAGCAATTCCCTGTGGTTTTGAGGGAAAATTGGTCGAAGTTGAAGGCGACATGAATCGCGGATTGCCCAGCTTTAACATAGTGGGGATGGCAAACAAAACCGTAAATGAAGCTAAGGAGAGAGTTCGGAGCGCGATTGTGAATTCTGGTTTTAACTTCCCTGACAAGAAAGTCACAATTAATCTGGCGCCGGCCGAACTGCTAAAAGACGGGGCCTATCTGGATTTACCGATTGCGTTATCTGTTTTGATACTATCTGGACAGATTTTGATGTCGGATGTGCGGGGAAAGCTTTTTGTGGGCGAGTTATCCCTAACTGGCGAAATTCGTCCGGTTAGAGGCATTATTAATATAGTTGAAGCGGCAAAGGCTGCTGGGTGCAACGAGATCTACGTGCCGATGAAAAACTTGGCACAGGCTTCGCTCGTTGACGACATAACGATTTACGGGCTAGACACGCTACAAGGCCTGTACTTGGCGCTTAAAGGCCAGGTTGCGCCAAAGATAGCTGACAATGCGGATTATTGCCGAAAAACGCTTAGAAACGATTCTACGGGGCCATTTTTAGATCAAGTACGCGGGCAGGAGCTTGCTAAGCGTGCTATAGCTATTGCTATAGCTGGACACCACAATATTCTAATCTCTGGCCCGCCGGGAGCCGGTAAGACCTTGCTGGCCAAGGTCGCAGTTAATCTGTTGCCGGAATTATCAACTGCGGAGATGGTCGAGATAACGAAGATCCACTCAATAGCGGGACTAAAGATGAATGAGGTCGTGGTGGATCGTCCATTTCGAAATCCGCATCATACAGCTAGTCCTACCGCAATAATTGGCGGGGGACCCGGGGCCGGACCAGGAGAGATTTCATTGGCACACAAAGGAATACTATTTCTAGATGAAATACCAGAGTTCCCGCGATCCGTATTGGAGGCTTTGAGACAACCGCTAGAAGATAAAGAGATTGTAATTTCGCGAGCTATGCGAAAGTCGACGTACCCGGCAGATTTTATGCTAATTGCCACCATGAATCCCTGTCCCTGTGGATACTTGGGCGACCCATCACATGAATGTAAATGTACAGAGAGTCAGATTCAGCTTTACCAAAAGAAGATTTCTGGGCCGCTATTTGACCGGATAGATATGAATATTGACGTGGAGAAGGTTGACAATAATGACTTGAGGAAGGTTTTGCCAAATGAATCGACCGAACATATTGTTGTAAAAAATACTATAACAGATGCCGTTGCGCGACAAAGGGCTCGTTATAAACGAGATGGAGTATATAATAGTTCCCTATCTAGCTTCGAAGTTTCGAAAATTATTAAACTAGACCCGCCAGCCGAGCAGCTATTGGCGCGGGCTTCGGAGCATCTGAATTTGTCGGCGAGATCTTATTTTAAGACGATTAAAGTGGCGCAGACGATCGCAGACCTCGAAAAAAGCGACGTAGTTCTCGCGAAACACCTCGCAGAGGCGTTGACTTTTCGAAAGAGATGAGATATAATTAATGTTAGGTTAATTCAAGAGAAGAAAGGACTACTATAAAAAAGCAATCACGTACCCGGATTAATGGCGATATTCGTTATCCTGAGGTGCGCGTAATCGGTTCTAGTGGAGAGCAACTAGGTATTATGTCTAGTCGCGATGCGCAGCTTCTGGCGAAGAAACAGGGGGTTGATTTAGTGGAAATTGCTGCTAATGCTAACCCTCCGGTCGTTAAAATCATTGATTGGGGTAAATACCAATACCAGAAGATGAAGGAAGAGGCCAAGAATCGGAAGAAGGCTCGCGAGAGGCAATCGGAGCTAAAGCAGATGAAGATTGGTTTGAAAATTTCCGACAACGACCTGAACATTAAAGTTCGTAAGATGCGCGGTTTCTTAGATGATGGCGATCGTGTGAAGATTATGATTGTCTTTCGTGGTCGCGAAATGGCCCATAAAGAGATTGGCAATGAGCTGCTCAAAAAGGTACTTTCGCTACTCGGAGAGGATGCCGTAGTCGAAGGCAAGGCGCAGATGAACGGGCGGAACTTGTCTGTACAAGTTCGACGAAAATAACTGGGGTTGGATGCCGACGGAGTATTTTCCTACTCTTAGGGTTCGCCAGTCGTACTTTCGCTATGTGTTGTTGTATATTTTACAAGAACAGATAGTAAATAATATCAAATCTAAAAAGGAAGGAATTTTATGCCGAAATTGAAGACGCATAAAGGTACCGCGAAACGAATCAAGATTACTGGTTCGGGCAAATTGGTACGAGAGCGAGCATTTGGAAACCATATTCTCGCAAAGAAATCAAAAGCCAGGAAGCGCAATATGAAAACCGCCGCAACCATTAATGGCAAAATTAATAAGAATATTAAGAAAGCTTTGGGGGTATAGTCATGAGAGTCAAAAGAGGAGTCGCGGCACACGCGAAACATAAGAAGATTTTAACCGCTGCTAAAGGTATGCAACATTATCGCCGACGCAGCTATCGGCTTGGAAAGCAGGGCGTAATTAAAGCTTTGCAGTATAGTTACCGAGATCGACGGAATCGTAAGCGTGATTTACGCGCACTTTGGATTACACGCATCAATAATGCTTCGAGGGAGCTTGGTCTTTCCTACTCGCAATTAATCGCGGGGATGAAAGCGAAGAATATCACACTTGACCGCAAAGTATTAGCTGATCTCGCTGTGAATAATCCTGAGGCGTTTAAAGCAATTGTAACGGCAGTGAAGGAGAAATAGGATGGCGATTTGTGAAATTACAGGTAAAGGTAAAATGTATGGTCACAATGTTTCCTTCTCGCAGAGGCACACTCGTAAGGTGTTTAAGCCGAACGTGAGCAAGCGGACTTTGGTAATAAACGGCCAAAAGATTAAGTGTAATGTATCGACTTCGGCACTTCGGACTTTGAAGAAGAAGGGATTAATCGAGAGTCCGAAGGCGCGCGCCGAGAAGAAATCGAGTAAATAATTTAATACTTAAACCAAAATCGACCCTGCAAAGGTCGATTTTTGTAGCCCATACAGCCGGTGCTGTTTTGCGTGGCTAGCTGGCTTTTTTGATTCTGTCATTTTTGCCGTTTTTCTTGTCGTAGTTTTCTCCGGCGGCCTCCTCGACCATGTTGGCAAGGATTTGGCTGACCTTTGCGTTGTCGTGATGCCCTTCTGCGCGGAGTTTTTTGGCCTCTGTTTCGTATTTATCGCCGGCTGTTGCCATAGCATAGGCTCTATTGACGTCCGTTTCTGCTCCTGGGTGCGCTGCTTTATACTCGGCAATGCGCTGTCTTCTCGCCTCTTCGGCTGCAGTAGGGTCAAAAGGTGGAATCTCTGCGCTGTTTTCTCTTACGAAACTGATAATTTTGTCTTGGTTGCCCGATTCTGATTTGATAGTTTCTGGCATTTTTCTACTCCGTTTATATATAATATATTTTATCATAAATGCAGATTGAAGAATAAAAAATTTGAAAAGGCAAAAAACTACGAATCAAGCCAGATAGAACGTAAGTGCGGGTTTTGATAAAAAAATACCCCTTAGGGTATTTGTGAGCCTTCAGTAAGCCGGGTTCTGTAGTTAAGCAAAAGCATAACTGGCAATCATCTATCTAGGCGCGGTATTGCTACCGAGCTCGAGCGGTGAGCGTGCGTCCCCGAGCAGGGGCTAATAGCACTCCTTGCAACAGGTAGGGTTTGCCGCCATGCGACATCACTGTCGCATGCTGTGGGCTCTTACCCCACTCTTTTCACCTTGACCTGGTCCTCCGAAAAGAATGCGCTATGGGCCTATGGACCTAACCCATTAAGTAATTTGCTTAATGGATATACTGCGTCTGCTCATAACGTACTCTATTCGGAGGGTCAGGCAGTTTAGTTTCTGTGGTACTTTCCCTATCCTTGCGGACGGTCGCCGTTAGCGACTACCTTGCTCTGTGTTGCCCGGACTTTCCTCTTGAGTTTCTTAAGCGATTGCCTTTTAGGCTCCTATATATTATAACACAAAAATCAGTTTTAGGCTCCGACGCGGTCCTTGCCGTTCCGCCGAGGAGCGTTATGCTCGATATACTCAATAATTTTCGAGGCAACGTCGCGGCCAGTGACTTTCTCGATACCAAAACCCGGAGAGGCATTGACTTCTAGAACGAGCGGACCCTTGCTCGAACGCATAAGGTCGACGCCACAAATATGAAGCCCCATGGCCTTGGAGGCCTTAATAGCGACTCGCTTTTCTTGATCGGTGAGTTTGATAGGAGTGCCTAGACCGCCTTTGTGAAGATTGGAGCGAAAATCGTCGTCGAGCGATTCCCTTTTCATGGAAGCTACGACGCGACCGCCTACGACAAAGGCGCGGATGTCGGTACCGGCGGATTCTTTGATAAATTCCTGCAAAAGAATGTTAGTGCCATCTTCGTTGTATAAATAAAAAGCTTGAAGGGCGGATTTGGCAGCTTTTTTGGTGTCGGCCAGAATAACACCATTGCCATGCGTACCAGAGGCGAGCTTGATGATGACAGGGAGGCCGATTTGCTCTAGCAAATCATCAATATCCGAGGTGTTGCGAGAAACAAGAGTTTTGGGGGTATCAACGTCGTATTTGGCGAGAATCTGGGCGGCGCGGAGTTTGTCCCGAGCGCGAGTAATGGCTACTGAGGCAGCCGAGGTATAAATACCTTGCATCTCAAATTGGCGAACGACGGCGCAACCATATCTCGTCATGTTATTGGAAATACGCGGCAGAATCGCGTCGAATCCTTCGAGTTTTTTACCCTTATAGTAAACGTCTGGATGTTTATCGTCTAGAGAGAGATAGCAGTTTTTGTATTTAATGACTTTGACGAAATGGCCGCGCTTTTCGGCTTCTTCGACTAGACGTTTAGTAGAATAATTAGCGTTACCGTTTGATAGAATTGCTAGTTTCATTTTATGCTCCTTTCTTTAGTTTAACATTTTCAACATTGCCACCTAATTTCTTAATGTATTCCTGATGAAAAGCATAGGGATCTTTTTTTAAGCGCTGCTGGATGAGCCTGGATTTAGGGTTTTTGGGAGGAATTGGGGTGTGGTTTTTGGAAACGTCTACAAGAAACTTGCCAGAAATAGTGCGGCGACCGATTAGAATTGGGAAATTATTGTTGCTACGATCGGAAAGATTGAAAAGCGCCTTAATTCTATGCCCATCTATCACAACACTTAGGTGTGTGCGATAGCGGATTTGTTCGTAGCCAGAAGCGTTGCGCACGACGGCGACTTTATAATCTTCGCGCTTTATGACTTCGCCGGTATAAAAAGGACTACCCTCATCAAAAAGGCAGAAGCACAAAACACCATCCTTAGTAACCCTGATATGGCTAGCCCAAACAGAGGAGGAGTCGGCGCCGGTATCAATTTTGGCAGGAATGTTTTTATGACCGCCAACCTCAACATATTCGGTAGAACCAATAACTGGCAAATCTTGCGATTGTTTAAAATTCATTCTTCTATTATATCATATTTTTAACTTTTTCGCAATAGATTATCAATGGCTAGATTCGCTTCAGTGTCAGCAATAGCGTTTTCGGAGCGTGGGACGTGAGTGAACGATATGGCCTCGAATTTGGCAATTAGTTGCTGAATATCTTTATAGATTGGCAAAATATCTTGGTTTTTAACAATAAAAATGCCGTTTAATTGGTTGACTACCATAAGGCTGTCCGAAATAAAGCGGGCGGTTCGGTAGCCTAACTCCAGAGCACGCTCGATTCCCTTTTTCATAGCATAATACTCAGCAACGCGCGAGGTCGCAAAACCAATAAACTCGCCTTTTTGTTCTATAATATGGCCATTTTCGCCATGGATACAATAACCGATACCGGACGGGCCTGGATTACCACGCGAGGCACCGTCTACATTAACAATAATACTATTTGCTGTATTGCGAGGAGAGAGTTGGCTAGGAGCGATTTTGCCGGCTTCGATTTCGAGAACGGAAATAGTAGTTTCATGTAGGCGCAAACCAGAAGATGAGAAATCCTTGATGTACTTATACGCAGTATAGCGGTCCTGTGGGGTAATTTTACCCTTATCGACGCTCAATTCGTAAATGATATATAGATTACTCAGACGACTGGCGCCTTCGGGGGCGAGAAAAGTTATAACGTCTTTTAGCACGACGGAGTTTGCAACTAGGCCAGTGTATTCAGTGAGAGAACGTGCCATGGCTTCCTCGGGTTGCTCTCCGAATTTTATTTTGCCAGTTGGAAGTTCCCAAAAAGCCGGGGCCTCATTCCGACCACGGCTGCGCTTAAAAATAAGAACACCTTCTTCGTTCTTGATTATTCCTACTACACGAATTCTTTGTTTCATAGCCCACCTTTAAAAGCCCCGTTAGCCTGTTTTCCCCGTAATATATACAAGGTGGGTAAAATCTTATGCGATACAGCCACGACTGTAAGCCACGAAATCCCTTAAACATGATTATTCAGGAAAATCATGCTGCCAACAGGGCTGTTTCCATTATACCACATTCCGGCGGGGCCTGCCAGACTTTTCCCTCTCGCGAGCCTTCGTACGGAAAGCTTCGTGAGCCCGTCACCCGCCAACTATAAAATAGAAGAAGTCCAGAATGCCGTTCATGCCGTTTACCATCAGAGATGAGAAGACTTCGCCGAAAAGAAGAATAAGCGCATAAGTAATGATAAAACCGTATTTTTCGATATTTCTTAATACTGTTCGAAAACCATCAGGAGAAATAGCGTAGAGGACGCGCGAACCGTCTAGCGGAGGGATGGGGATAAGATTGAAAATCATAAAACCGAGGTTTGCGTAGACGAACTCCGTAAAAATAAAAGCGGGTAATTCCCCATTATAACCATACAATGAGCCAGTAAAATGACCAATTAAGAAACCGATAAGAGCGAGGAGAAAATTCGTAAGTGGGCCGGCGACGGCGACCAGGGCCATGCCCCAGACGCCAAATTTGAGATTGCGAGTGTTGATGGGCACCGGTTTAGCGCCGCCAAAAACTGGAGCATTCAGTATATATAATAGTACCGGTACAAGAATGGACATATATGGGTCGATATGCTTTAGAGGATTAAGAGTGAGGCGGCCGGCATCTTTGGCAGTGCGGTCGCCGAGGATATAAGCCACAACTCCATGGGACAGCTCATGCAAAATAACAGATACCAAGATAATGATTAGTATTATTATAATATAGCCAAAATTCAAGTTCATTAATTTAGCACCACTACCTCTTTACTGGCGGGGAGGGAGTCGAGGTTTTTGATTTTAAGTTTCTTTTCGGTGCGAGCGGAAAGCTTGAGATCGGATACCATACCGTCGACATTACCCATGGCAACAATAAGCTTGGGCTCTAGCTCGCGAACGGCGCGTACGGATGATGTGCAGAGAATATCAGCAACGTAATCATCCATGTTTTCTTCAATGTCGCCGATTATGGCGGTGTGGATACCACCGACTTCAACGTCGTAGATCGTCTTGCCGTTTTTCGTGGCAATCCCCCTGATGGTTGCGTCGCCAATTTCGAACTCGCCGGGGCCTTCGATTTTCCCTACTGCCAAATTCGCCTCGATTGTCGAATCAGCGATATTGAATTTAATGGTGGTTTTTTTCGTACTGACGATTACTTCGTCTGGATTTTTGCTTTCTAGCTCAAACATATTTCTCCTTTATTTTATTATTCTTTCCGGGTCGTATATCTCGGTAATATCCATTTCAAAAATGTCGGCAACGAAACGATCATTGACGTTTTTGCGGTAAGTGAAATCGTCTGGCGACATGATAACGTAGTTGATAGGCTTTCCCTGTTTCTTCTCGACAACTTCTGCCCAGCGAGTTAGTTTTTTCGTTTTATCGTTGCCAATAATCAAAAGGTCGATACCATCCTGACCTGGCAGGCGGTTGGTAACTATGAGGCCTTTTAAGTAATTTTTGACGGCGCGGCACTGCTCTTCCCACGAGTCGGTTTTGATATCCTGACCTGAAATTGAACTAATTTTTTTCGAGAACATTTCGGAAAGAGGATGGGCGAAAGGGTGCTTGTTATTCGCTGAATAATAAACTTTGTTATCGAAAGTTTCGTTCTTAATGATGCCGATACTTTCTAGATTTAATAACTCACGACGAACGGAATTAATCTGTTCATCAATTACTCGTGTCATCTCGCGGACATAAAAACTTTTTTCGGGGTTTTCGAAGAAAAGCCGCAAAAGCTTTGCTCTGGTCTTAGAGCCAAATAGTTTTTCTGTTGGAGTATTAGAAGTTTTACTCATTCTATATATTATTTTAGCACGAAATAGACGGTTTTGGCTAAATTAATTAAGTTTTATGCTGGGTTGGTAAAATAATTTATAATGATTGGATAAACATCTGCGAGACTTAGCCAAATAATGTCGGGGTTTCGTTTAAACCAGGTCAATTGACGCTTGGCTAGATGCCAATCCTCATAGAAACATTTTTGCTTCGCCTCTTCTAGACTCAGCTCGCCACTTAAATACTTCCAGGCATATTCATATATATCACTTTTCATGGCACCATTATCCCAACCATAGTCCTGAACAAGTTTTTTAACTTCCTCATATAATTCTGATCGGAACATTTGAGTAATTCTATTACTCAGCCTTTTGCGGAGCTCCTCTGTCGCCCACTTGATGCCGACTAGCAAGTAGTCGCCTTTTATCTCTTTACGGTCTGAACAAGTTTTTTGCTCGGTGTCGCCAATCTTCATGCCGGTCGGGCCTTTAAACTGATAGTCGTAGATTAGAGCGTCTATATATAAGCCGGTGCCGCCTACGATTATGGGTAGTTTGCCGCGAGATTTAATGTCTTTGATCTTGGCCTCGGCATAATGTTTCCAGTCAGCGACGGTAAATCTCTCGCCAGGCTTAACCAAATCCAGGCCATAGTGAGGTATGCCCTGCCGTTCTTCTTGGGTTGGTTTCGCAGTGCCAATATCCATACCCTTATAAATTGCGCGCGAGTCAGCAGAAATAATCTCGCCGTTCAATGCTTTTGCGAGCTTGATGCTAATGCCGGTCTTCCCTGAGCCGGTAGGTCCTAATATGATTATAGTCTTCATAGTACCGCCATCAACTGTTCAATACTTTCACTCGCGGTTGACTTCGCGCCTTGTGTTTTTTACAACATTTCGCTCAATCCTCGCCTCGATCAAGTTATCAGACTTGCTTACGCAAATCTGTAACTTTACTCGTCTCGGATGAGGAAAAATTGTAAAAAATACTAGGGCTCGTCAAATGCTCGTGAGAAGTATTGAACCGTTGACAATGCATATCTATTTTAACCCCTTCAGATATGTTGATAGTTTGTTTAGTTTTATCTTATCTTCTTTGTCGCGGAGACGGATAGAGACGATTCCCTCCTCAGCGTCTTTCGGCCCAACGATTAGAATTGCAGGGATTTTCATTTCGGTAGCGCGCTTGATCTTCTTGCCAAGCGAGTCGGCGGAATCATCTACGGAGTAGCGAAGCTCATTGTATTTGAGTGGCGTATCTAGAACAATAGTATCTAAGATGTCGGTTATTTTGGCAACATAGTCACTCACTTTATCATTGATAGTCAAGATGCGAACCTGCTCTGGCGCGCACCAAAACGGGAACCAACCACCAGTATGTTCGATAAAGACTGAGAGAAAACGCTCAATTGAGCCTAGCGTTGCATGATGAATCATAACTGGGCGCTCTTTTTCGCCCTTATTATTAGTAAACTCAAGACCGAAACGCTCAGGCTGGACGAAGTCTAATTGAATAGTCGCAAGCTGATGCTCACGACCAAGGGCATCCTCAGCCATAAAATCAATCTTCGGGCCATAAAAGGCCGCTTCGCCCTCTTGCTCAAAATAGTCAAGGCCATTATCTATTGCGGCTTCTTTGATTTGATTCTGAGCCATCTCCCAGAGTTTCTTGTCGCCTAAGTATTTGTCTTCATCAGAGCGGTAGCTAAGCCTAGCGCGAAGCTTTTGCATGCCCATGGTCTCGTAAAGCTCTTTGACGATGCCGACAAGGCGCCTAACTTCTTCTTTGATCTGGGTCTTCATGCAGAAGACGTGGCTATCATCTTGGGTTAGAGAGCGAACACGAGAAAGACCACCCAGTTCGCCAGTTTTTTCGTCACGATAATCGGTCGTAGCCTCCATATAACGAACTGGCATATCGCGATAAGTACGTGGGCGGGAGGCAAAAATCTGAGCATGATGCGGACAGTTCATGGGCTTCATGGCGAAATCTTCCCCGCTGACTTGCGAATGTACCATAAAGAGTTCGTCGCCAAATTTAGCGTAATGCCCGGACTTCTTATAGAGGTCGGTCTTCGTAATGTGCGGAGTCCAAACTTTTTTGAAACCTTCCCTGCCGCGAAGTGACAACGAATAATTCGCCATCAGCTCACGAAGCTCGGTGCCACGCGGAGTAAAAAGAGGGAGGCCGGCGCCGACGAGGTCGGAGAAGCAGAATAGATCTAATTCTTTACCCAACTTGCGGTGGTCGCGTTTCTTGGCTTCTTCCTGCTGTTCTAAATATTTGTTCAACTCGTCATCTGTAGCAAAGGCGACGCCATAAATACGAGTAAGCATTTCCCGTTTCTCGTCGCCACGCCAATACGCTCCGGCAATTCGCATGAGCTTAAACGGACCGACTTCGCCCAGATTATCAACATGTGGCCCTTTACATAAATCGGTAAATAGGTCGCCCATATCATAAAAAGTGATTTTTTCGTTTTCGGGGAGTTCGTTGATTAATTCGATTTTATAATCTTGCTGATTATCACGGGCCCAATTCAAGGCTTCCGTCTTGGTCGCCTCGCGTTTTGTCATCTTTAACCTGCGCTTGATGATGCTGCGCATTTTCTTTTCGATTTTGGCTAGATCCGCGTCGCTGATTTTTGTTTCGCCAAAGTCTATGTCGTAATAGAAGCCGTCATTAATGGCTGGACCAATGCCAAACTTTACATCTGGATACAGCTCTTTCACTGCGGCTGCAAGGACATGGCTTAAAGTATGCCTCATCTTTTCTAAATCGTTCATATTAACTCCATTTATCTGTAATCTATTATAGCATATTTATATTTGCGGCCACGATATAATTTGGGATTTTACAGGATTCTAACTCTTTCTGCCGATACCGCCACGAATACGAAGGATTTTGCAGGCTTTGCGAATCGTATCATCAAAGCTGCTATATATTTTAAGGTTGCGGCCGAAGATCTTCTTGAGTTCGGAGCGAATATCCTCCAATTGCGAGCAGCCGAGGATGACTTCCTGAGGTGAAATGCGGTGCTCAAAGCAAAATCTCGTAAGGGTCTGGTTAATCTCCGTGGGCGACAAATCCCCATTATCTATTTTCTCAAGCCAAGAGTCTACCGTGATAGTCTCCACGCGACGTTTAAGGCGAAAAATAAAGCCATGGTATTCCATGGTTTTCGTTAAAGCTTTAGTTGTTAGGATGATTGTTCCGCGGTCAATAAATGTATCAGGAGTTTTTAGTTCTAGGCCGATGAAGCGTTGCTCGGGGAAGGTGCGGCTAAAGTATTTTAGGCTAGTGGCCGAGAGTAGTTGATTTGCGATAATGATGAGGTCGACTTTGCCGATATACGGGCGCAGGGCTTCTAAGGCATACTTCCGGCTAGTTTTAGGCTTATTTAGGTAGATATCGGCATGACGCCAATCGATAACTCTAATAATATCCACCACGTATATTTCTTCCTCGAAACGGTCAGCAAGGAATTCGCCTCCATAACCGCTATCGAAAATTACGATTTTGAGCATATTGCTCTCCTTTTCAAGTTAACTAGTAACATAAAAACAACCTTTTCATGGCTGTATGATTTTAGTATATCATATTTTTGACTATGTGTAAATAAGTTTTTTCTTTTTCCCTATTCCGCTTTTGGTAAAGTTAATGGTTATGCTTTATTTTAAAACGATTATGCTTGCATAATACTTGCTGGCGTGTTTTGGTAATCTTACCCCTGTCTATATTCTGCCTGTCGTATTCGGTTTTGGTTGACATTTATGTAATTTTATTATAATAAATAGTATAGCTTCGCTATGCTGAAAATATTGTTGAATTGTTGCGTTTTCTGAATTTTTGCCTGGTTTTACATAGTTTTTTACACTTTCACAACTGACTTTAGCCTTGCCTGAGGAGAAGAAAAATCATAAGTGGCATAGTAACGACAGAGAGAATAGTTGAGATAGTGACTAGTTCGGAGGATTCGATATTGTTGCCGCCGTATTTAGTGGCAAAAAGACCTAGTGAGGTGGCCGTCGGGAGAGCTTGGATTAGCGTACAGACTTGAATAACCTCGGTGGGAAGCTTGAGCCAACTGAGAATAAAGAAAGTAGCAACCGGACCAAGGATGAGCTGGATGACGGCAGTGATAATGAGGCGCCATTTTTTAAAGATTGATGCGAAATCAGCTCGTGAAAGCATAAAACCGATACAGATAATGGAAAGAGGCGTAGTTGCTCCACCAACATAGCTAATGGAGTCAACGATGAAACCAGGAAGATGGATGTTTGCAAGAAATAAAACCATGCCGAGGAGAACCGCAAGGATATTGGGGTTAGTGATGATACTTTTGATCAATTTAGGGGTAATTTTGTGTTCGAACAGCCAAATGCCGTAGGAGAAGAGTGCGATATTAAAGGCAATAATGAAACCACAATAAGCGATAATGCCAGAGGGGCCAAACGTAGTAACAACGATAGGATAACCGAGGAAAGTGGCATTATTAAAAATTAGGGCGAATTGAGATTCGTAACGCAAGCCGCCTTTGAACCACCATTTATTGAAAATCAATTTCGAAAGGATAATGAGCATAAGCATAACTATTATCCCGCCGACGAGTCCGGAAAAGAAAAGGTTGAGAGCCGATTCGTCGTACTCGCTCGGAAATGCGACAAAAAGTGAGGCAGGCATGAATACGGTAAGAAGAAGATTGGTAAGTTCTTGGTTGGTCTTAGTACTAATCATTTTCCACTTGCCAAGACAAAAACCGAGTACTAGGATAAGCGCTATGGCGCCAAGACGAGCGTAAAACTGAGATAATTCAACCTGCATATGCCTATTTTAGCATGATAATGTTAGAAAAGTAAGGGTAGAGTTCTCGCCCCTCATATCCTACTCATAGAAAATATCCAACCGGAAGATTGGATATTTTCTATGGTGGAACGGGAGGGTAGCATTTTACACACTAAAAGCCTTGAAGACAGATTAAAATCAATTATAACGGAGATTATTGGTATTATTTGCTTGAGCCAGCATATGGTCGTTATTTAGTAAAGAGAAAATAGTAAGGTGAGTGATATGTACTAGATATATAGTCTAATTATGGGCAAGAGACTTTTGGATTACTTCCTCAAGCGGTCCATAGTTGTGACGAAAAGCTTCGTCGCTAGCGATTATCATTTCTTTCGGAGTAGTATTGCTGAAGTCCATGCTATATCCAGCACGGCGAGCCAGTTCAGTGATAAATAACCGCTGAACTCTACCATTGCCCTCACGAAATGGATGAATAGAGTTAAGATCACCAAGATAATACGCTAATCTTTCTGCTATATTATCAGAATTTACAAGATAATCTTCTACGCTTAATTCTTTCATTAAGGCTTCGGCGTTAACTTCTATCAATTCGTGCTGGCAAAATATATTGCCCTTACTTATATCAATTATCCTAACTTCTCCAGCCCAATCGTAAATATCATTGAACAAAAATTTATGGAGTTTCTTGATGTAGTCAAAATCTAGCTTCTCAGGAAAAGGATTATTGACAAACTCCACGGCTTTTAACCCCGTAATTTCTCGTTCTGCAACGTCTAGAATCTTCTCGTCTGTAATGCCTAGCTTATTGCGTAGAACTTTACTATTTGAAAAACAATAAAAATTATCCCTTTCGTATTCGTAAGATAAGGGAGTTTCGCCCATTAAGACCTCTTGTAACGGGCGATAGCACTTTTAGTGGCGGTATCAAAAGATGTTTTTCCAGAGAGACAATCCTGCATAACCTTTTTTTCACGGCTAGAAAACCTCATCCCTTCTAGGGCGAAATTTGATTCTACAGCTTTAATAATCTTATCTTCTCTGCTCATTAAGATAATTATATCACATTCGAAACACTGCTTAAATACACTCTTTTGATAAAATAAGTTGATGATAATCGCAAACAACTTAAAACCATTCGTGGGGCAAATGGCCCACGTAGGCAGAATGGAAGAAGAAAAGGTAGTAAGAACCTATCTACGATAGTAAATGAGCTCCTAGATACTGATATGAACCTTGCAGAGCCAATCTTTGAATTGCCACTAGAAGAAGTGGCGGTGTGTAAAAACATTCTGTTTCCGAGCGGCTTTTGGATGGACTCAAATAAAATAATTTACACACACGATACTAGCCCACTTTACAGAGAACGGACAACAAAAATGGGGCCACTAAACCCCGAAAATTGTCCTATGGTGGGTCGCAAGAGGCGTTCCATTTTTGCTGGCGCAAAAATGGAAACTTCGGGGCGTCAGCTCGAAAAATCCAGAATAAATTCTGGATTTTTACTCGCTTCCTACCGAAGGCGAACTCCTACGGAGTTCTCGCCCCTCATGTCCTACTCATAGAAAATATCCAACCGGAAGATTGGATATTTTCTATGGTGGAACGGGAGGGTAGTATTTTACACACAAAGAGCCTTGAGGACAGATTAAAATCAATCATAACAGAGATAAATGAAGAGGTAGATTATTGGTATTATTTGCTTGAGCCAGCATATAGTCGCTATCTTATCTCGAGAGAATAACTAAGGTAAGGGATACACACTAACTAAATAGACAGGCAACTTTGAGACTATGGGCTAGATTTGTGGTCCGAGCATAAAAAAGAGGACTTGGCCCATCTGCATTACAGCAGCAGGTCGTCCTCATTACTCTAATTATACCTATATTACTTTCTAATGTCAAGGAGTCTTTTATCTTTCGTGACTAGCAACA
>JAFWHP010000007.1 GCA_017515125.1 Candidatus Saccharimonadota bacterium
AGGATTATGAAGGTTGTCTCTCGGTGCCAGAGATATATGGGATGGTGCCGCGCGCCACAAAGGTCAAGGTAAAGGCGCGACTTGAAGATGGCACCGACGTGCGCATTAAAGCAACTGGCGAGTTGGCGAGAACTTTACTTCATGAAATTGATCATTTGGATGGGATTTTGTTTATTGATCATGTACGAGACGATTCGAACGCCTTTTATCGGATGAATAAAAAGGGAGATTTGGAGCCGATCAAAGATTACGAGAAAGAAATTCGAGATAACGATATGCTATGGGGCGAAGAATAAATTGCCGTATGGTGCCATTATTAGTTCATTTAACGATTTGAGCAAAAAAGTTATACAGGAGGTTTAGAGGTGGAAAAGATAATATTTTTTGGAAATGGAGCATTAGCGGAGTATGCATTAGCAGTATTTGAACGAGAGTGCCAAGTGATTTTTCACGCACATAAGAAAGAAGATCTAGAGGAGGCGGTGCGGTTGAAACGCGAATTTCCGGAGGCGCATGGGGTTTTGGCGTCATTTGGAGTGATGATTCCAGAATCGGTATTAAAGGCATTCGAGCCAGAAGGGATTTTAAACATTCATCCTTCCCTATTACCCCTATACAGGGGCGCTTCGCCGATTGAGTCGGCGATTCTTGCGGGCGACTCGGATTTCTCAGTATCGATAATGAAACTCGTGAAAGCAATGGATGCGGGGCCGGTTTATTATCAGGCGACTTTAACTGGGGCGGAAATCTGTGCAAAAACTGGCAGCGAGCTGGTCTCGGGGTTGATTCCGCCAAAAATGGCGATTTATCAAGCGCTGGCCGAAACTGGGGCGGAATGGGTTTGCTCGCATTTAACCAATTTGCCACAACCGACTCAGCAAAAAGGCGAGCCGACATTTTGCGGAAAAATGGACAAAACAATGTCATTACTAAAGCCGGAAACAGATACAGCGGAGGAGGTTTTGCGCAAAATTGTAGCATTTCAAAGTTATCCAAAACCGAAATATGCGTTTTACGGTGTTTCTTGCATCATTTTAGAAGCGCATATACCAAAGTCGGGAGAGAAGGCGGTACTATCGATTCCCTGCGCTGACGGGGCCGTTGTGGCCGTAGATAGGCTGCAACCAGAGGGACGGAAGGCTATGGAAGCAAAAGCGTTTTTGAATGGCTATCGAAAAAAGGTTTAGCGTACAGATTTTAGAACGGGTATTTAAGATTTTGGAGATTAGGAATTTTGGTTACGTTGGCATTATTTAGATAAAGATAAGTATTACGGAATAAAAAGCGCCCCTTTGATGGGGCGCAGAGGTCAGGTATCAATCCAGGCTCAAATCGGGCCGATCCTCATGGTGATCCTGAAGAAGCCAATCGAGGCAATCCTCGAGTTCTCCCTGGATGATGACTGGCATTGAACAAACCGTCATAAAGTTTGCCGGCGGGCGGTTCTGGTGATTGGCAGAGCGACAGACGGCTCTTTGCGCATCATGAAACTTCATAATATAATCAACATCTCTGTAGCCAATAATTCGCTTGTGTTTAGAGAAGGCGTAGCCGATCTCAAAAGCGGTGTTGTTGGTGCAAAGCTCGTACGAGTAACCGAGGTTTGCGATTACGATATTCGAAGAGTCAATCTTGCGCAGGTTCTCGCTGAACATAGCACGTGACTCGTCAAGTGGCGTGAATGGCTCGCCGCCACTGTTCTTGATGCTACTGGGGTTGGATGGGAAAATCGCCTTGTAGCCGTATTTGGCACAAACAATACGATATTTCCGCCTTACCATTTCGGCAACTGGTGAACAATCGTCGAATCCGGCAAAATAGATTTTGTTCATAACAGACCTCCTTTAAAGTGCGTTTTGGTGTTCTGAGATTTTGGCATCTTTACAGCCAAAAACAACCACGTATTTAATTATACCAGGTTATTTACATAATTGCAAATGCTTATGATTAGAATACTCGTATATTAAGCGGAAGGCCTTAAATGAGTGAAGATTTTGCTTTATCGATTAGCTGCCGATACCAACCAATTTGGCGCGGTTGGCGCGGATTTCGTCTTTCATTTCCTTGATGGTGCGATTGACGATTTCGCGGTAGTCTGGGCGATTTTTGTTGAGCCAGTCAGCCGCTTCGGACGGATCAGTAATCATATCGAACTCATTAAGCTGCGCCCTGGTCAGCCCTTTGCTAATACGCTCGCCGATTCGGACCTCTAGCTCTTCCTGAACGTAGTCGAGGAATTTCTGCTTTTGGTCCTCTGGCATAGCGGAAAGACCCATTTCTTGTAAAAACTTTTCATCAAATTCCATGCTTTCTCCTTATGTTTAATTATAACATAAGTATTGAAAAAAGCGGAGGTTTCTCCGCTTTTAGACTATTTACTAATGTGCGATAGTGTTCTTCAAGTCTCAACTGCGTTTGCTGCTGGCCGTCGTACTATTTTTCAGACTCTTGTTCCTCAAGGTATTCCTCGAGGCAAAGATTATTGTCCATAATTTCATGGGCAACTTTCGACGAACCAACAAAGCGAATCTCGTATGGCGCATATTTTACGCCTGTGATATCCTCTTTGCCAGCCGGATAACGCTCGATAAAACCGAAGTCGGCCAACTGGTTCCTGATGGCATCCAGCTCGGGTAATTTTTCGCGGAGCTCAGATGTCTCTTCGCACCAGTCGCCTACGCCGACGTCATCCTCAAGCCAAACCATGAAGCTCAATGTGAGACCGGTATGATGCTCTGAGTAGCCAGGCTGAAGGACTGTATTTCTCTTCGTCCATTCCTCATCATTACCATACATCTCGACGACCCATTGTTGGTCTTTTTTGGTCCGATAAGCGCTAAAAAGCTCGATATCGTAACCCATGACATGAAGCCTGGTTCTCAGCATGCCAAAAGCAAGGCTGGCTGCCGGCTCGATCAAGGTTGGGATGCGGTAACAGTCGGTAGCATAGATCAAATCTTCCTTCAAACTTACATCATAGCTGCGACCGAACTTGTACTCATGATCTTTATTGACCAAGATCAAATAGTCACGAGAAGGGTTGAGTGCCACCTCAAAGGCGTCCTTCTCTAACTCTGCAGCACTGACGTCATCACTCTGCATAAAAGCGTGGAAGACTAGCGCCGCAACTAGCAAAAGACAGGCTATCGGAAAAACTAAATTGCTTCTATTATACATTATTTCCCCCTTTCAAAAAATGTAAATAGTCTAGGGTGATTATATGATATTCCCTGTTTTTATGCAAGCATAAGCGGTTTCGCTAACCGCTCTATGGAGAATCTGGCGGGTTTAAGGCATTTGCCACATTGTCTCCACGAATGACATGACAATAGTAGGCTACTTTAAATCTAAATACAGATGAACAACTAAAGGGTGCGTTTTTTGGCTTCGCGAGTAAAGAATTTGAGCCGGTCGCCAATTTGGAGGTCAATTTTATGCTCAGTTTTAAGGGCAAGGCCGCCAGTTTCGCCAGCGATAAGTTCCTTTACTTCGATTTTTTCTTTCTGAGTAGAGGCAACTTCGGCCTCGCCGAGATATTTTTTGTTTCTAACTACTCTGACGAGATAACCGGGTTTTACGTCGCCCTTTAAGACTTCTCCTCCGGCAATAATACTGGTCTTTTCGGTGCGAAATACACCGAGAACCTTTAATTCGCCCTGGTCCTCTTCGACGATTTCAGCATCAAGGAGATTCTCCATTTCATGTTTAGCGTCGTCTAGGAGTTCGTAAATAACTTTATAGGTACGAATCGGAACATTATCGCGGGCAGCCATTTTGCTAATATTAATCGGGACATTGACATTGAAGCCATAAATGATAGTATCCTCGCCGGCGCTCAGATAGACATCATTCTCGTTAATATCGCCGACGCCGGTACTGACGATATTCAAGGTAATCTCGCCCTTAGTATCGATCATACGGAGGCTATCGACTACGCTAGTGACGGAGCCGAGAACGTCGCCTTTAATAATAACATTAAAGGTCTTAGTATTATCAGCAACGTTCATCATACGAAGGAGATCGGTACTAGTGACATTCGTATCGGCAGTTTCGTTGGCAGCGGCTTGAGCATTCAAGAGGGCATGCTTTCTGGCGGTTTTTTCATCTTTGACCTCGATAAAGCGGTCGCCAAAATTCGGGAGCTCTTTAAAACCTGTTACTGTAACTGGGGTAGATGGCGTCGCCTTACCCTTAGGCTTACCTTGCCAGTCAAGCATAGTCCGAACTTTACCATAGGTACTGCCAGCTACGATAAACTCGCCGGTCTTTAATTCTCCACCAGTGACGAGGAGATTAACTACAGAACCTTTACCAGTTTCCATATGTGATTCTATAACTAGACCCTCGGCCGGAATGTCGATATCGGCCTTTAGCTCTTCAATATCGGCGGTCAAGAGAACCATGTCGATAAGTTGGTCGAGATTTTGATCCTTTTTGGCAGAAATTGGAACCATAGTAATGTCGCCACCCCATTCCTCTGGCTGGAGGCCATGCTGAGAGAGGTCAGCCATAGTGCGATTAATATCGGCACCTTCGCGGTCGATTTTGTTAATTGCGACAATGATTTTGGCATTAGCCGATTTTGCGAAATTGATCGCTTCAATGGTTTGTGGCTTAACGCCGTCATCTGCAGCAACGACTATGATAACGATATCGGTCAGCATGGCGCCATGTTGGCGGATAGCCGCAAAAGCTTCGTGACCAGGAGTATCGAGAAAAGTGATTAGCCTATCGTCGTGTTTTAATTGATAGGCGGAGATATGCTGAGTGATGCCGCCGGCTTCTTTTTCGACGGTTTTTTTCTTGAGGAGGGTATCTAGAAGAGTGGTTTTGCCATGATCGACATGCCCCATAACTGCGACAACTGGAGGTCTTAAGACGGCTTTGTCAGACAATTCCCTATGATAATCTGAAGTTTTGGTTGAGGTATTTTTCTTTTCGAGTTTGACGTCTTTTAGGCCTAATTCGTCTATAATAATCTGGGCAGTTTCAAAGTCGAGCCTCTGGTTGATTGTTGCGACGATACCATTTTTAAAAAGAGTGCCGATAAGTTCGGTAACAGAAAGACCGAGCGCTTGCGATAGCTCGTCAACAGTAATGGAACCGGCGATTTGAATGATTTTTTCTTCCATGATCTCTCCTTTCTGTGCGGTATGTAGCTGGTAAGAAATAGTGATTTTATTCGCGGTTGATTTCGCGCCGGGAAGATTTTTCGAATTTCTTAACGGAAATTACTACCAAGTCTCACGGCTCTCTTCAGGGTTCGCGCGTGATAATTTCCTAAAATTCTCAAAATCTTCTCGGGCTCATCAAATGCTCATAAAATTACTATTTCTTACCATTGAACCAAAAATAAAAAATATCTTTATTAATTTTACCACATTTTGAAAAAATATGCTATAATGGGTGTATACATTAGAGATTCCCGGGTAGCTCAATGGTGGAGCAAGAAGCTGTTAACTTCGAGGTTGCCGGTTCGAGCCCGGCCCCGGGAGCCATTCAAGTTAAAACCGCCCGAATAGGGCATTTTTTCTTGTTCGCTCATCAGGTAGATGCACTTCACA
>JAFWHP010000008.1 GCA_017515125.1 Candidatus Saccharimonadota bacterium
GCACTAACGACAAAAAGGAGCTTGCGGCCGAACAACTATTCGCCTCTCTACATGGCATTCTCCGTGACAAAAATGAACTCAAAACTTCAGGCGGAGTTCAAGAACACCTCAGTTTCGAGATTGTATCAGCTAAAGGCCAAATTCGTTTTTACGTTTGGGTCCCCCGTATTTTACAAAGCTTTGTCGAAGGACAAATCTATTCTCAATATCCTACTGTTCAAATCTACAAAATGGACGGAGACTATGTCGATAATCGTCACAAACACACCGTCGTCTATTCCAGTGAGCTTACCCTCACCGAAAACAGCGCCTTACCTATCAAAACTTTCGACTCGTTCGAGGTCGATCCACTTGCCGGTATCACTGGTACTCTAGCTAAACTCGACGTCGACCGCGGAGAAGAGCTCTGGATTCAAATTCTCACTCGCCCAATCGCCGACGATTGGCATAAAAGCACCACCGACAAATGGATTACTACGGTCAAAAATGGTGGACACGTAGGCTTTTTTGGAACAAATTTTGATCTACGTTGGATAGCTCAAGTCTTCGGTGCATTATGGAAGCCACCCGAAGGCGGCATCGGTGGCGACGTCAAAACCATAGAAATATCCGAACGCGATAAAACCCGCATTTCAAAAGCCGAAGAAAAAGCAACTAAGCTCGGATATCAAGTAAAGATTCGCCTAGCCTACCTAGGTTCAGACGACATTAACGCCAAGTTAAATATGCAAGCCCTCGTCGGTACCTTCAAGCAATTTAATTCCACTAACCTCAACGGTTTTAAGGTTTTAGGCTCCACATTTGAGCCAGAAGCACTTGACGCTTACAAGCTCCGCCAATTTACCGACGATGGCTTCATTCTTAATATTAGCGAACTTGCCTCTATATATCACCTTCCGCACACATCAGTCGAAACGCCGAATATCGTCTGGGCGGCCTCCAAGACCGCAGAACCACCCGCTAAACTGCCAGTCCTTACCGGCAACCTGGCTGAAGACGAAAATATTTCTGCCTTCGGTCTCACTAATTTCCGCGGTATCAATCATCAATTTGGATTACTCCGTCGCGACCGTTCACGCCACGTCTATATCATAGGACAAACCGGAGCAGGTAAATCAGGACTACTTGAGTTGTTTGCTCTCTCGGATATTTTCTACAATCAGGGCTATTGTATCATTGATCCGCACGGCGACTTCGCTGTCAACAACCTTCGTTTTATTCCAGAGTCTCGCATTAAAGACGTTGTCTACTTCAATCCAGCCGATACGGCCCATCCGGTTGCCTTTAACCCACTAGAACTATCCGACCCAGCCCGCAAACCAAACGTTTCCTCTGAAGTCATTGGCGTACTAAAACGCATGTTTGGTGAGTCTTGGGGCCCCCGCCTTGAACATATTCTTCGCTATACCCTCCTTGCTCTTCTCGATCGACCAGAAACTACCCTTCTCGATATCTCTCGTATGCTAACCGACAAAGATTTCCGCAAAGAAACTCTTGATTATTGTAAAGATGTTACTGTTCTTCAATTCTGGAAACAGGAATTTGGGACTTGGGGCGATAAGCAAGTTACCGAATCTATCGCTCCAGTTCTTAACAAGGTAGGCGCCTTCACCGCCAATCCTATCATTCGCAACATCATTGGCCAACCTAAATCATCGTTTGATGTACGCAAAATAATGGCTGAGGGTAAAATCCTTGTCGTCAACTTATCCAAAGGCCTTATTGGCGAAGATAATGCTGGTATTCTGGGCGCCTTCCTTGTTACGAAAGTTCAACTTGCCGCAATGTCCCGCTCTGATATTCCAGACGTGAAAGATCGCCGTCCGTTCTATTTATATGTCGACGAGTTCCAAAACTTTGCAACAGATTCGTTCGCCGTTATTCTCTCCGAAGCCCGCAAGTATGGCCTAAATCTCACCGTAGCAAATCAGTACATAGCCCAAATGACCGATTCTGTCCGAGATGCGGTCTTCGGCAACGTCGGTACCACAATTAGCTTCCGCGTCTCCGCCGATGACGCCCCACTCCTAGTTAAACAATTTGAGCCTACCTTTGACGCCTCAGATCTTATTCAAATGAACAACCGTCACTTTATTATCTCTATGATTATTAATGGCGAAAAAGTGCCAGCCTTCTCCGCCACTACCCTATCTATCCCAGAGCCCCCTACCAATAACCTAGACGCTATTATTGAGTCATCTCGCGAGCAATACTCTCGCCCGCGCGCCGATGTCGAAGAAGAAATCCGCGAGACCATCGAAGCTTCCGAAAAATACAAAAAAGAACTATCCGATTCTGGACGTAACACCGGAGAGCATCGAACGCTAGACGACTATTCGCATGCACAGTTCATGTTCCAAAAACCAGCTAAAAAAGAGCAATTTGAACGCCCTGCATCTAGCGACTCTGAAAAACCCGTAAAACAAAACTACGAATACGACTCCGCCAAAATCCACGAATCGAAATCATTCAACCCAGCTCAAGCTAAGGAGAAATCTGCACAGACCATTCACAAAACGTCATATGAAAACAATCTTACCAATATTGGCGAACAAAAAGAAAGCAGTCAAAATAATTCTAGACCCGAACAAAAACCGAACAGAAAGAAAAGAAACAAAAAGCATGCCAAAAGCAGCCCCAATAAGCAAACACCCCAGCAAGCTTTTCGGGACCTGAAAGTATCGCCAAATACAGCTGAAGAAAAAACGGATCGCCCGGGGCTGAAAGACCTAAGCCGCCTTGTCGAAGAACAACAAAAGGGAATTAAAGAAGAATAATTTATAGAATCTATCTTCTGTGATATGATTATTAGAAATGGGGGGAGCACTTTCAAAGGGGAGGTGTTTACGTGAAAATGAAACTCATTCTCGAACGATTTCCTATGGACTCTCTCGAGCATATGAAACATGAACTTGCACGCCACGCAGAATGCGTCATCACTATTAATAAAAAAAGGACAGGTATTATAGTGTCTTGCGATGCAGATGTCGTAAAGTGTATGGAAGTTATAGCAATAGCAAATCTGTTTACCCCCAAATAGTTAACACTCCCTTATGTCTAGAGCGCGAACCTTGCGCTCTATTTCTATACCATGCAAACCTAAAACGAAAAGGGAAACATTAATTCCCTCACCCCTGTTAAAGCAATTCTCTACCCCTGTTAATTCTA
>JAFWHP010000009.1 GCA_017515125.1 Candidatus Saccharimonadota bacterium
CGAAAATTTTATACCCATCAAATTCTCCTTTCTAAGCTCCTAGCCTACCTAGCATAGCCGTTTAATGAAGCTCCACACCCGCACGAATAAATAACACTCGTGTCGTAATGGTAAATTAAATTACCATCTTCTCCACTAAACTCCAAAGCCAACCCATTATCATCCAAACATACTTTCTGAACAATTACAACCCTACTGATCCATTAACTAAACCATAACTGTTTTCGCCCCTTATTTTTACGTAATTCTTCTTCTGCTAATACTAACCAATACCAATTACAAAACAAGCAATAGCAAGAATACTTAGCCCACTCTCCCAACCCGATTGTGACGAATCCATTTATTTTTCACAACTTTTCCCCGAGAGTTGCGGAGTAAAGTTACAGATTTGCGTAAGCAAGTCTGATAACTTGATCGGAGCAGCGAACGGGCGAAACGTTGTTAAAAATAAATAGGCATGAAGTCACCCGCGGGTTGGGAGAGTGGGTTAAGGGTTTAGGAGACCCCCGCCCGGCGTGTAGCGACGATAGCCGACGGAGGGAGAGATGCGGAAGTCGTCAGGTATTTAGGAGGCAACTGGCATTAATTATTAAAATAGCCACGCAGTCGTCAGCGGGCGGGAGAAGAGTTGAGTATTCTGAGAAAAACCTTCTCGACAATTCTTCTCGGGCACCTATCATTAAATCATAAGGAGTATAGCGCTGCGAACCGGACCTAAACTAAAGCGTTGTTGTTTATAGCCCCATCACATACAATATCCAAAACGCCACGCCATTTTTAATCATATGTAGCAGAATTCCGGAATAAATCGTGCCAGTGATTTCACGCATGGCACATAAGACTAACGACATTGCGAAAACGTTTACGCTCACATTCCATTGCATATGTATGATGCCAAATAATAAAGAAACCAAAAGTGATGAAGCGATTATCGAGAAAGTATTAGAATACTCTAGCGCGATTTTCTCTCGCATTTTGCCATATAACCATCCGCGAAAAATAATCTCTTCCGATACCGGCGCGACGACTACTAGGGTCAAAAAGGCCAAAATCCGGTCAAATCCCAAAACAAAATGGTTGAATCCTACCTGCTGAACCTCATCTGGATTAAACCAAGAAAATTGACTAAAAATCCCTACCATTATTGCCGCAAGTATCATATATACGATAAAACCAACTGGCGCTAGGCCAATATCCGTCCAAGTTGGCCAGTCTGACAATCCGATAGTTTTCTTCTCGGTTCGCCAATTCCTCTTCGGCGCTACTAAGGTTTTTTTATCGCCCTTGCGTTTGAAACGGATAGAGGTATATGTCGAAATAATGACTATCAGCGCCATGGCTAGTAGGTATGATAATATGGAATAGATGGTCATGGGCAAGGGTTTGCTGAACGTCTCGGCCCCAAGCATCCAAACCATGACTTTGCCGACCACGACCTGCCCAGCTATGGTAGAAACTCCGACCAGAAGCAGGATTCCCAGTATCCAAAAAAACAGCTTCACTGGGTGGCGTTTGCTGCTCATTGCGCAATCCTGACAATGTCAAGAATGGTTACAATAAAGATAAGCGCAAGCAATACAACAAAAGCGCGAGATACGATTTTTTCTTCGGTCTCTTTGCTCAGCTTCTTTTTTCGTATTTTGTAAATTGCGATTAAGAGCCACCTTCCGCCATCAAGCGCTGGAATTGGTAGTACGTTCATGCACGCGAGCGACACCGAAATCAGGGCGGCCAAAAACGCCAAATTGGTCGGCCCCGCCGAAGTAAACGCCGGGAATAAGATACCAATGATTCCGACTGGCCCAGACACAGAATCCTTTACTTCGGATAATGCTTCTTGGCCACTTTCCCTAATCGTGTCGTCGAAGCTAAAAAGTCGCGCCGTTCCAGAAATTAGATTTCCAATCATAACACCTACTCCCTTGAAAGTCTCGCCGGTAAGCTGCAGAGTTAACCCCGCACCTACAATTGGTGCCGACCAGGTAGAATATGATAAGGCTTGCGCTGACGACATAGTTACCCCGAGAAGGTATTCAGCATCAGCCGGGTTTAGTTTTACAGATATCTCCGAGGTACTCCCGTCATCCCGTTGTATTTCATACATCAACTCTTCGCCGGCATGCTCACTATTAATTTGGCGGACCTCATCACCGTTAGATACCGCAGTGCCGTCGATCGCCATAATCATATCGCCTTCTCGTAAACCAGCATCAGCAGCCGGCGATTTTTCAGCGACGGTTGTAATACGAACTGGGTGTGTGTCGGTTCTCGTATCCGCCTCAATAGTAAATTGTCCGTCTAAGAACTTTGGCATCCCGGTCCATGCTAAAACAGTAAAAATAAGAAACGCAACCAACCAGTTCATTGTTACGCCGGCAAACAAGATTTTTGTTTTTGCCCAAAAACTGGCAGCACCAAAAGTTCCCTTTCGGCTGTCCTCTGCCGACTCGCCGTCCATCTGGCAAAAACCACCAATCGGCAACCAGTTCAAGCTGAAAATCATCCCAGGCTGCGCTAATTTCTTATCATTCGCATCAAAGCTAGCCCCAGTGGTAGTTTTTTTGCTGTCCGCCACCACGACTTTAGATGCTTTTTCGGTTTTCCATTCTGATTTTTTTAGCCTTCGCCACTTTCCAGTTTTCGCGTCTTTAACCCAAGCAATTGCTCTCGGCGGAAATCCAATGCCGAACTCTAAAACCCTAACTCCATTCCTTCTCGCTGCCAAAAAATGCCCAAATTCATGCGCCGTCACCAAAATCATTAGCACGATTAAGCCTACAATTACACCTAAAAATATATCCATAGTTAAATTATATCACATAAACTTAAAATAGGCATAAGCCGAGCCAAAACAAAACCGACTATTTTCCAAATCTTCGTGATCGCGATTCGTATTCTTTTATGACTAGTTCTATGTCGTCCCCAGTCATCTCGGGGAAGTATTTTTTAATAAACATCATTTCCGCATACGCGGCCCGCCAAAGCATAAAACCAGAGATGCGTTCTTCCCCCGAAGTCCTAACAATCATGTCCAAGTCTGGAATTTCGGGATGATATAAATGCGCGCGAATCGTCGCCGGCGTAATCTGCTCTCCGGCTGCCAAGGCCTTATTAGCTGCATCTGCAATTTCCTGTTCCCCTCCGTAATTGAAACAAAAACAAACGGTAGTGCCGGTGCAGTCAGCCGTCAAATCGCGCGCCTTTTCGCCTAGCGATACCAGCCGAGGACTTAACCTTTCTCTGGAACCAAGGATAACTAGCTTTATATTGTTTTCTGCCATCCGCTTGGCCATTTTTAGGATTCGCGTTTCGGCCAATCTCATGATATGCGACACTTCTGCCTCTTCGCGGCCCCAGTTTTCGGTCGAAAAAACATAAAAAGATACATACGGAATATTCGCCTGCGCTGCGGCTGCAACCAACTCCTCGATAGTTTTTAGTCCCCTAGTATGTCCTTCGACTTTCGGTAGTCCTCGCTCTTTTGCCCATCTGCGATTTCCATCCGCTATTATTCCCAGATGCTTTAGCTCCATTGCTTTTCTCCTAGATTTTCATTATCTCTTCGGATTTTGCCTTGAATTCCGCATCAATTTTATCACTAAATTCTCGCGTTAAGTCGTCAATCTCTTTTTCGGCGCGTTTTCTGACGTCTTCACTCATATCTTCGACAGCCTTGATTGTTTTTCTGGCATCTTCACGCACGTTTCTCAGCGCCTTCTTCGCATCCTCGACTTTAGAAGAGGCGGTTTTTACAATTTCTTTGCGCCGTTCTTCTGTTAGCGGCGGAATAGGCACTCTTACCACTCTGCCGTCGTCAGCCGGATTTAATCCTAAAGCCTGGTCCGCTCGAATCGCCGAAGCAATCGCCTGGATATTCGACGGATCAAAAGGAGTTACGACTAGTAAAGTGGCGTCTGCTGCCGTAATGTTCGCGGCTTGATTTAGTGGCATAAACTGCCCGTAGACTTCTACTTTAATTCCAGACAGCATATCTGGATGGGCCCGCCCGGTTCGCACCTTTTTCATCTCTTCCTTAAACCGCTCCACTACCATATCCATTTTCTTGCGGTCTTCTTTGGTGTCAAACATAAATAACTCCTTGTTTATAATTTGATTATATCATATATATAGGCAGATGAAAAAATTCGGCCCATAAGACCGAATTTATTAAGCCTCAATCTTATCGGCGGCTTCTTTTTCCGCTTTCTTTTCGGCTTCTCGCGCTAACTTCTTAGCCTTGCTCTCGAGCGCCTCTTTCATCTTGGCTGCTCGCTCTGCACGCGCCTTGAAGCGGTCAACGCGACCCTCGGTATCGATAATCTTTTCTTCGCCCGTAAAGAACGGATGCGATGCCGAAGAAATCTGTACCTTAACTAGCGGATATTCTTTACCATCTTCCCACTTAATCGTTTCCTCGCTTTTCGCAGTGGACTTGGTTAAAAACGAAAAGCCAGCCGCTTCGTCAGAAAAAACGACGTCGCGATAATCTTTAGGATGTAACTCTTTTTTACTCATAATTACGGTCAATTATATCAGAGATTTTAAAAAAAGTAAAGTCAAACTCAAAGAACTCCAAACTACAAACCCAAAGAACTCCAAACTAGTATTTCTGGCTTGGTTTAACGAACTGAAAAAAGGCGAACTACTAGAGTCCGCCCAGATCATAAAATAAATTACAAGATGGTATCAATGCTTCTCGCAATCTCATCAATGAAGCCATGCTTCAGCGCATCTTCCGGCAACATGTAGTAGTCTTTCTTCGAGACCTTCTCGTACTCTCTCTCCGTCATATTGCTGTATTTCAGCACCAGATCTTTGATCCTCGAGATATGGAAACGCTTATTGAAAAAGACCTTGTCCTCTATATCGCTGAATTTCCCAACTATCATCTCGGAAGGCTCATGCATCATGAATATCGAGTGCGGCAGCGTGAAGCGCTTCGTTCCTACGATACTGATCAGGAAAGCCATCGAAAGGCATTCTCCGACGTTGATCGTATAGATAGGAGTTTTGCTCAGCTCCATTGCTCCGACCAGAGCAAAGCCCTCAGTGACATCACCTCCTGGCGAATTGATATACAGCCGGATCGGCTTACGCTCTTCGGGAGCAATGCCGTCATCAGCTCGGTTGTAATCCAAGATCTTTTCAGTCAGTTTGGAAATCATCGAAGAATCGAAATAAAGATCCGTTTCTTCATAGTCGATACTGGATATTGTGCCGTACAGGTAAAGACAACGGTTGTCGTAGCCCCTTATACGCTCGTACTCGTACCAGCCAAGATTGATATTCGCTTTCGCATCTACTGCTCTTTCCTGTGTATATCTGGTCATTCTACCACCTCCTTTAAAGAGCATAAACAGTCAAATTGGACTACTTTACGCCTTAATCTTACCGCAAAATCTTGATTTTATCAAGCATGTGTAGTATAATACTCTGTAATAATAAAATTAATGAAGCAGCCTACGGGGAGATTTCCTGGCGTTCGGGAGTGCGCTTGAGGAGCCTGTGGGTCAAGAGAAAGGAAATCATATTATGGCAGTAAATGTCGATATGAAAGCATTGCTAGAAGCTGGTGCTCATTTTGGGCACAAAACTAGCCGGTGGCATCCTAAGATGGCGCCATATATCTATAGTAAACGCGGCGAATCTCACGTGATCAATCTCGAGAAGACCGTAGAGGGCCTCGAAAATGCCCTACCGAAAATTACCGAGATTATCAAATCCGGCAAAAAAGTTCTTTTCGTTGGCACCAAAAAACAGCAAAAAGATATTGTGAAAGCCGCTGCCGAGTCAGTCGAGATGCCCTACGTGACAGTCCGTTGGGTTGGTGGCACTCTGACCAATGTCGAGACGGTCAACCGTCAGATTAAAAAGCTCAAAGATCTTGAGCGCCGCATGGCTTCTGGCGAACTTGAGAATCGCTATTCGAAATTAGAGGTCCAAAGATTCCAGGAAGAAATCGACCTATTGAACGAGCGCTATGGTGGCATCAAAGACATGACTGAGCAGCCGGCCGCGTTAATTATACTTGATGCGGTAGAGGATAAGAACGCCATTCGCGAGGCCAATAATCTACACATTCCGGTATTTGCCATTGCAGACACCAATGTTGACCCGACCGTAATTGATTACGTAATTCCTGGCAACGACGATTCCATCAAGGCTACCCAGTTATTCTTGGATTACTTTGTCGCAGCCATTAAGGAAGGTAAAAAATAATTATCGCAATGAGTAACCGTCGTTTATTGCATAAAGTCACACTAACAATCTATAAAATAAGGAGGCAAAAATGGCTGAAATAACAGTCGAACAAATCAAAAAACTAAAAGAGCTATCTGGTGCTGGACTCACAGACGCCAAAAAAGCTCTCGTCGAGGCTGATGGCGATTTTGATAAAGCTCTTGAAGCTATGCGTAAAAAAGGCCTAACTAAGGCCGAGAAACGCGGCGACCGCGAAACCCGTGAGGGCTTAATCGACGCCTATATTCATGATGGTCGTCTTGGTGCTATCGTCGAGGTGAACTGCGAGACAAGCTTCGTAGCCAAGACTGATGAGTTCAAAACCTTAGCTCATCAAATTGCCATGCAAGTAGCATCAATGTCCCCTCTCTATGTTTCGGAAGACGATATTCCGGCCGAGGTCAAAGACGCTAAAATCAAAGAGCTCGAGGCGAATTTTAAGGGCCCTGAGAATATGAAGGAAAAAATTCTCGAAGGTCAAGTTAAAAAAGCCTTTTCTGATAAGGTCCTCATGAATCAGCCTTACATTCTTGATGATTCGAAAACGGTCGAGCAATTTATCAAGGAAGCCATTGCTAAGACCGGCGAAAATATTACCGTAAAGCAATTCAAGCGTATAGAGCTTGGCGTTACAGAGTAGTATGTCTCTAGAAATAACTCGGATTCTATCCGAGTTATTTTTTATGTCCGACAAAGGTTTTTAAAAACGCGAATCATGCCATGTCGCATGGTCAAAATAAATCCGGACGCCTCGCAGTTAATTGCGTCCGGATTCATGGTGCAGAGTATTAAAACTTATTTACGACGTCTGCTAGAAGATTTACCTCTCCTACTGATAAAGATAGCGCCACCAATTCCAACAACTCCAAATACCAACAGTCCAGTCACTAAATAATCTGTTTGCGATATATTCAAATTCTTAAACAGTCCACCAGTATCAGCCGTCGAAGGCACAAGTAACTCGTCATACCTAACTTTGAGCGTTATCATTCTGTATAGTTCTTGCCCCCTGGCATTATATGGCTGCACAGTAATCGTATAATCTCCCGACGGCAGACCATACTCGTCAAACGGAATCTCGACATGCTTAGTTGGCGCATCTACCACGATTGGCGAAATACCGCTAACCAAATTACCATTTTCATCATAAACATTTATCTCAATTTTTGCTACTTTATTGTCCTCATCAATCCCATCATCATCCGCATCATAGCCCAAATCAACGTTCACTACTCCATTATCTTCATCTACGGTAGCATCAGCGGTAACCGCGACATATTCGAATTGTATTGTATCCTCTATCGCTGATCCGTCAAGCCCTTCCCCAGTAATTTTGACAGTGTATTTGCCATAACCGTATTCTTCCCCCATGTCTCTAAACGAGAACGACTGCTCGCCGACTTCATCCGGAGTTTCGACATCAGCAATCGTCTCTGTATGCTCTACGCCGTCTTCGTCGACGTAGGTTACGGTTATGGT
This sequence comes from Candidatus Saccharimonadota bacterium, assembly GCA_017515125.1. Classification (GTDB taxonomy): domain Bacteria; phylum Patescibacteriota; class Saccharimonadia; order Saccharimonadales; family Saccharimonadaceae; genus Nanosyncoccus. The sequence goes on from JAFWHP010000009.1 coordinate 7,720, forward strand.
ATAATTCTTTGTGTTTGTATAGCTAACCGTTATCGGCTCATTGAGAGAGCTAACCAATTCTCCCGCCAATGGGCTAGTTATCTCTACCGACGGCACCTCGTCTAAGACGCGCACCATGATGGTGTCGGTTACGCTTGTTGTGGCCGACGCCGTAGGGCTCGGCATAAATGCTGCAACGATCGTCATAGCAGCGACAAGTACTAAGCCTAAAAGACCCAATACTCTTTTTTGTGTTCTTTTCATACTCTGCACTCTTGTTTATATTTAATATTTGTTTTGGTTTTGTAAAGATACCCACTCGCACTGGGTAGTCAATCTAGACAGCCAATCTAGAACGACGTTCTTTACGCTTCCTAACCACTATTGTAATCCACACAATTATAATTGTCAAGACTATTGCGATAATAATTATGAATAATAATGGATTTACTACAATTATCGTCTCGATTGTCTCGGACGTGTCCCCGGCGCTAACCGTCCAAGTTACCTTATAGATCCCAAATGATGGAGAGTTCTCCCACTCGTCCTGTACCGTCAATTCTGTCTCTGGAATAACCGAAATACGACCGCGATCATTTGGTGTCTCGTAACTACCACCCCCTAAAATACTATCTACTTTTAACTTACCAACTGCACTGAAATCTGTATTCCCGTCATTTTTTACCTTCGCAGAGGCGAAAAAGTTGCTATTTTTATTGTTGTCTTCTCCAGTTCCGAGTTTGATTTTCATATCCGAGATATTCGCCGAAACCCTAACTTCTCCCTCATCAGAGTGTCCGTAAATTACCATACCAGGGCTAGCTTCCGTCCTAATTCCATTCTCGGAGGTTACCGCCGTCAGAGTATGTGCAAAGATTACAGCATATTGACCACCAGCCGGAATGTCGTTTGGCGTTGTGATTTTGTAATTGACATTTAAGGATTCATGTGCCGGAATGGAATATTGCACTTTATCTTTCCATTCGCCATTTTTGTCCTGGAAAGTAATCCACCTCGTAATCTGTGTGAAATTATTCTGATGGCTAAAGCCAAGCTTGTAGACATTCTCACTCTCCGAGTAAACGTAAGAATACGGCGCCGCATAAACTTCAATATCCATCTTCTCGTCGCCATCATTATTCACTGTGATATGGTCGTCATAAGATGAATTTGACGATATTTGCAATACCTTGCTGACCGGCATCAGGCTAATACTAGTCCCTCCGACTGAAGATTGTCCTTCTTCGCCCTCGGCAAACGCGCCAACCTGTAATCCAGTACCGACAAAAACGCAGCCGATACAGAAAACTATAAACTTTAAAATGATATTCTTTCTCATTTTTCCTCCACGCTTATTACTACCATTATAGCATGCCGATTCAAAACCGTAAATATTATTTAAGCAATTCATTAAACTTTTTCTCAGCAACGCCGCTGTTATTATTATTATTATTA
>JAFWHP010000010.1 GCA_017515125.1 Candidatus Saccharimonadota bacterium
ACCATTTCCCGCAATCCCGAAACAGCATCTTTCTCCGAATTAAAAATACCAACCCCACTATATCAAATACCACTAGCCAAATCTCCGCCACCGACAGCTCGAAATACATTGTCTCACTTTCTCCCAGTTTAATCACTGGATGATACGACAAAAACAAACACGCCGGCATAATATAAAGTAAATAGTATAAGCATTTCTCCAGAAGCCCCGCAAAGCCCGAACCGGAATCACTATTACCCTTATTTAACTTTCCCATCAATAAATTTCCTAATTTCTCTATTAAACCTATCAACCGAAAACTTCTCTGCCGACCTTACGATTTTAGACTTATCGAATTTCAGCTTTTCAAATCTCTCGATTCCCTCTATTACCGATTTTACCGTCTGTTTTTCAAATAATACTCCATTTGCCCCATCAACCACATAATCTACCGCTCCGCCCTCACCATAAGCAATTACCGGACACCCCGCCGCCAGCGCCTCCACCGGCGCAATCCCAAACGGTTCCAAGCTCGGAAAGATATACCCTTTCGCCCCAGAAAGCAGTTCCGCCAATTCTTCCTTCCCCACAAGCGGCACAAATTCAATCAAATCCGACCCCTCCGCCAACTTCATAAGCCGCTCATGCTCCGGCCCCTCCCCCACCACCATCAATCTCCGTTTCAACCTCAAACACCCCTGAATCGCGAGATCAATCCTCTTCCAATTCACCTGCCGCGAAGTAATGATGTAATAGGGCGCTTGAATGGTCGTCCGAGGGAGCTGTCGAGACGCGTCTTCTTGACGAAGCGGACGGTCAGTGATGTCGAGGGAGCTGTCGGAGTTACGACGAGACAGCAGAGGCGCCGCCCCCAGCGACGGCGGGCGGCGGCGACCTCGTGCCCGAGACACACTGTCCGCCCGCTCATACCCCGCTCGAAACTCATCCACCTCCACCGGCGGATGAATCACCGAGGCCTCGCGATCGTAATACTTAGAGAACAACCCCTTCGCATATTCCGAAATCGTAATAAACTGCTCTGGCACCTGCGCCGCAGCATAATCGAGTTTTCGAAGCCTCCGCACCATCTTCCGAAACGCACCTCGTACCAAAAAATTCAACGCCCCAAACCCCGGATTTTTCACATAATCATCATACATCTGCCAATAATACTGCGTCGGCACATGACAGTATGACACATGAATTCCCTTCGGATTTTTCGACGGCAGCCCATGCTCAGCCCGCCACTTCCCAGATTTCACAGCCTTCGCCTCTGCCCCCGTTACCGAAATAATCAAATCGTACCCCGAAAGATCCAACTCCTCAAACCATTTCTGTCTCTTTGCCCCAAGTAGTCGCCTTAGTCTAGCCGGATATTTTTGCAAAGATCCCGTTCTGACATCCGCATCCAGAAACCAATCAATTCCCTTCGGATCATATTGCGACGTATAAATCGGCGCCTCCGGGTACAACTTATGAATCGCAAGCAAAACTTTCTCCGCTCCCCCGACATTCGTCAGCCAGTCACAAACAATCGCAACTTTCATAGCATAGCCCCAGAAAAAGCATTAGTACAAGCGCCGTAATAATATCGTTTCCTCATTTGGCACCTTCTCCTCTTAATACTACCCCTATCGTCTTAAAGAAAATCGAAAAGTCCAGCCCAAGCGACCAATTGCGTACATAGTATATATCAAGCGCCCTTCTTTCTTCAAACGAAATATCTCTCCTCCCCGACACCTGCGCAAATCCCGTCAGTCCAGATTTTACCGTCAAAATTAGCGACCTATCCCCATAATCCCTCAATTCTCCCGGCAGTAACGCCCTCGGCCCTATCAGGGAAATGTCCCCTTTCAAAATGTTGAATAACTGTGGCAGCTCATCAAGTGAAGTCCGCCGAAGGAATTTTCCTATACCAGTAATCCTCGGATCATTCTTCATAAAATCCCCATTTTTCCTATATTTGGCGCTCAAACCCGGCTTACCCATCCGAGAAAAAGCCTCTTCTGCCGTCATCCCGGAATATTCCGGTTTCATAGTCCGAAACTTATAACACCGAAACTTTCGATTATACTGAGTCAATCTCTCATCTACATAAAACGCCGAGTGCCTAAAATCCGACAGTTTCAATATTATCCAAATCAGCATCATAGGCAAACCTGCAACAGTAATCGCTAAAACCGCAAACAATATGTCAAACGCCCTCTTAATCGCCGCATTTACCCCAGAAAGCGGCGTCGTTAGCACTAGCACCGCCGGCGTATTTCCAATCAACTCCATCTCCCCAAAATGCGAAGACAGTGCCGTCTCCGAAGGCACAAAATAATACAACATATGTCTTTCCACCGCCTGTTTATAGACATACTCCGTCGACTTCTCATCCGTCTGAAAAATCACATCCGCCCGCGCTTTTTTTAGCGCCTCTTTTAGAGATGAATACTGATGAGTTTTTAAATCTTTTGGAATGTACTTCTTCCCCGCCACAATTCCCGCCAACCGATACCCCGACTCCGGTCGTGATGTAATATAATCTGCCAGATACTCAGTACTTTTCGCATTTCCGATAATAATTGCTCGTCTTACCGCATAATCACTCCGGAAAATCGCTCGAATCACCATTCTGACCAAGATACGTTCGATCAAAAGGAACACAAAGCAGAGCGCCATAGCCGTCACAGCCATCACTCTAACCGGAAACAAATTCTCCCCTGTAAAAAAATCATACACAATCAGCGCCGCTACAGATAAAACTGCCGCAATTAGCAGTCTCCCCCGCTCCGGCAATCTCGATTTATTAATAACTATCGACTTCCGATAAAGCCCCAACGCCGCAATGATAATCAGCATTACCGGCACCACCCAAACCACCGTCAAAGTAAAATCAAGTAGTTGCGACTCAAACATATAAGGTCTTGGGTCCACGTGCACACGAATAAAATAAGCCATAGCAAACGACAAAATCAACGCCACTGCATCCCCGACAATCATACAAATTCTCAAAACAAAATCGGATTTCTTCCGCATACCCTCTATTATACCATTTAGCCTTTTTTATTCCAACAAGCATTCAAACAACTTAAATACCGTCTATGATTCGTCTATAATATTCCACAAAACCACCAATTAATCCCCATTTATCACTCTAAAAGCATAAAAAAGCCGCCCGCAGGCGGCCAAAACTACTAACTAGCCTTTCTTGGGATGCTCATCCCTATAAATAATATAGAGAACAAATATTACATCCAAAACAATTGCTACAAAATCACAAATCGCCAGTCCATATTCCCTCCTGATAATGTGCCCGAAACTGACACCTGTCAGACCAATTGCGTCCATAATCATCCCTAAAGTCAGAAGAATGTTGTTCTTCCTCTTTAGGATAAATAAGACCATCTGCAACACTCCCCCGATTACACTTAACGCCTCATATGCATCCATTAAGCTCAAAATAATTCTCATGGTCCCTCCTTATGCGCAAACTGTGACAAAAACTAGCTAGCCCCTCCTCTCTTTCAAAGTACAAATCTATACCTTAATTATAACATACTTTCCCTCAAAAATCAACCCTTTCATCTAACCCCTAACTTGACAGCTGCCTTTCTATGCCTTTGCCTCTTCGTGAAGTTTCTTAAACTTCGCCGACTTCCCGTCTAGCTCCGCAAAATCCTTCTCTGAAATCTTTTCGTCCTTACCAGACTCGATGAAATTTCGCAATACGCCAACCAATATGAACGGTCGCACAAACGCCGAATGAATAATCCCCCACATAATCATCCCGCCCAGCCCCGAAGCAAAAAGCATAAAAGTATTCGGATTAGTCAACCACTCTGGTGCATTGTTTCTAGTCTCGGCAACCTTCGCCGCAAAATCCGCAAAAGCTCCTGGGAAAAACGAACAAATCAAATAGAATATCCCAAAGAATACCCCACCAATCGTCACAAACGACAATAACCCAATCCCAAATACCCGTCCGAGATTTTTTGCCAATGTTTTACCATGCTTAAAGAACAAAACTCCTCCCTCGAGCGTCGCTTTCGCCGCATTCTCATCTTTACGATAGAACACCCATCCTAGACAACAGTCACACAAATATTGTACCACTGTCTGAATTGCGCTCGAAATCGTACTCCCCACAGCATTACCAGCATCCCCTCCAATCCCCTTCCCTACCGCAGTAATAGCATTACCAAGCTGATTAAAAATCCCCTTAATCGCATTAGTTACCGCAAAATACGCCGCTACCGTCAAAAACCTCTCCTTTACGACTTTCTTCCCTGCCCCATAGACATCATCCGGCAACTCACCTTTAGAAACTCCTTCCGTCATCATTGCAATCTGCCCCGCCTTAAAAGTATAAGATACGAAGCGTGAGATAATCGCCACAACCACCAACCCAGCTATGACCCCAATCGCCAGCCCTATAAGCCCGTCGTTCATCATCTTATCCGATATCACAAACCCCACCGCCGACAACACTACGACCAAAACAAGCGACAAAATATCCCATGCTAGTCGCCTTAGCGAAAACGTCAAAGTCTTCTTATATATCTCTTTATTATTCATAAGCTCCTTTTATTACCTTATCTTCATTATAACACATAAATCCTTTTGTCAATATTCTTTCCCATATCAAAAATCGCCACAAATAAACATTTATTGCATATTCAGCATTTTTCTCTCCACAATCTTCCCTTTTCGCGTTATTATATACTATATGAATATCGTAGCAAATCTCGGCGCAGAGCAAAGAGCCGCCTATCAAAAGCTCGAAAACACCAATAGTAATTATTTTATTACAGGCAAAGCAGGCACCGGCAAATCAGTCTTGCTCTCGTATTTTGTCGCCCATACTAAGAAAAACATTGCCGTTGTCGCTCCTACCGGTGTCGCCGCCATCAACGTAGGCGGCTTTACCATCCATTCGTTCTTTCAGCTCGAGCCCACCTTCCAAGACTGCCTCGACAAGAAAAAAGTCAGAGACATCAACGACAAACAAGCCAACATTATTAGCGAGCTTGATGCCATAGTTATTGACGAAATCTCCATGGTCTCCGCCGACCTCCTTGACATGATCGACGCTAAGCTCCGTTTCATCAAAAATCAACGAGAAGAGCCTTTCGGCGGCTGCCAAATCATTATGTTCGGCGACCCGTTCCAACTCCCGCCCATTCCACCCAGAGGCGACGCCCTTAAACTCATGGAGGCCAGATACAATTCGACTTTTTTCTTCAGCTCTCTCGTTATGGCAGACCTACCATTTGAAACTATCGGATTAAACCACATCTATCGCCAAACTGATGACGATTTTATCAGAATTCTTAACAAAATTCGTGTCGGAGATATAGATTTTGAAATGATCAATTCATTAAACAAACGCTGCTTGCACGAAGACTCGGACGATACCGTCATTACTCTCGCTTCCACTAATCGCATCTCTGATCAAATTAACGAGTTAAACCTCAATATGCTCCCTGGTCAAATCTACAACTTCCAAGCCAATATTGTGGGAGACATCAAACGTTCCGACTATCCTGCCCCAGATGCCCTTTCCCTCCGAGAAGGCGCCCATGTCATGATGCTAAAAAACGACCGCCCCG
>JAFWHP010000011.1 GCA_017515125.1 Candidatus Saccharimonadota bacterium
CCCCCCCTATAAACTAAATGTGATATAATAGGGGCATGAGATTATCACAGACTTTTATCAAAACTTTGCGCGAAGCGCCGAAAGATGAAACGGCGAAAAATGGTGCGCTTTTAACTAGGGCGGGGTATATCCATAAAGAGATGGCAGGAGTGTATGATTATTTGCCGCTGGGTTTAAGAGTGATTAATAACTTGGAAAATATTATTCGGGACGAACTGAATAAACTGGGGTGCGAAGAGGTATTGATGTCTGCCCTGCAAAATGCGGAAATTTGGGAAAAGACCGGACGATTTTCTGATCAAGAAGTGGATATTTGGTTTAAGACTGAGCTATCTGGCGGTGGAATACTAGGGCTAGCTCCGACGCACGAAGAGCCGATGGTAAATATGATGAGAAAATACGTGACAAGCTACAAAGATTTGCCGTTTTCGGTGTATCAGTTCCAGAATAAATTTCGGAATGAGCTAAGGGCAAAATCAGGGATTTTACGGGGGCGAGAGTTTCTGATGAAAGATCTGTATAGTTTTCACACTCAAGAAGAGGATTTGGACAAGTTTTATACAAAGGTAGAAGAGGCATATGCACGGATTTTTGAGCGCGTGGGACTGGGCGACTCAACTTATAAGACTTTTGCGAGCGGGGGGATTTTCTCAAAATTCTCGCATGAGTATCAAACACTGTTACCGGTAGGGGAAGATACAGTATACTATAATGCTGATAAATCGCTGGTATTAAATAAAGAAGTGTTCGAGGATGAAGTATTGAAGGAATTTGGGGCTGACCGAGCTGATTTTACAGAGGATACGGGGGCGGAAGTGGGGAATATCTTCAAACTAAAGTTTAAGTACTCTGAGCCGCTAGGGCTGAAATTTGTGGACGAGGACAATAAACAGCAAACTGTGTATATGGGGTGTTACGGAATAGGGGTGTCACGGCTAATGGGGGTAATTGCCGAAAAATACGCGGATGAAAAAGGGTTGGTTTGGCCAGAGATGGTAGCACCGTTTAAGTACTATCTGGTAGGGATTGGTGAAGCTGGTTTGAAGCGAGCGGAAGAGCTGTATACTGGGCATGAAGACGAGATTTTATTTGATGATCGGGATTTGCGCGTGGGTGAGAAATTTGCCGATGCGGAACTAATGGGAATACCTTACCGAGTAGTGATTTCGGATAAAACTTTAGGGGCTGGGTCGGCGGAGGTGACGGAACGACTGACTGGGGAAACATCCCTAGTGAAAATCGAAAAACTGTTTAACTAAAATTGATGAATGATTTTGGTTTTTGATAAAAAGGCTTGACAACTGCTAACTAATAGGCTAAACTCTATAGTGTTATATTAGCAAGTGGGAGTAATTATGATTAAGAAAAGTATAAGTTTAACCCCTGAGGGTAAGAAAGATTTAGAAAAAGAGTTGGATGAATTGATTAAGGGGCGGCCGATGATCGCAGAAAAGATTGCAACGGCGCGGTCTTTTGGTGATTTATCGGAAAATGAGGAATATAGCTCGGCACGGAATGAACAAAAGGTGGCAGAAAACCGAATCGCAGAGATTCAAGAAATTTTGAAAAATGCTAAGGTGATTAGGGGCGGTAAGAAGGACAAGGTGACGCTGGGGGTAACGGTAACTTTGACGCTGGGGGGCAAAAAAATGGAATATACGTTAGTTGGTCCGACTGAGGCAAATCCACTAGAAGGGAAAATATCCAATGAATCACCAATTGGAAAAGCCCTGATGGGGCATAAGATTGGAGATGATTTTGAGTTTAATGGCAAAAAAACGAAGATTATAGAGATAAAGTAACGAAAAGCACCCCTTGGGACTACTGGGGTGCTTTTTTGTGGCTTGTATGATATAATTACCCTATGATACTTGATGATTATAGAAACGAAAGACTGCGGAAATTAGAGGAAATTCGAGCGCGAGGGATTGACCCGTATCCGGCCAAGTCAGAGCGGGATACGCGGATTGCTGAGATAGTAGATAATTTTGACGAAAAACAGGGTCAGGAAGTCTGTATTGCTGGGCGGATTACGACGATTCGGTCGTTTGGGAAGTTAGTATTCATCAAAGTACGAGATATTACAGGCGAAGTACAAGTCTTTATGCGCGCGACAGGAGAAGTACACGAGAGAATGCTGGGCGCCAAAGAAATAAAATTACTAGATGTGGGGGATTTTATTGAAGCTAGAGGCGTAGTAGATAAGACGCAAACAGGTGAAATCTCGGTGTTTGCGGATTACGTACGCTTATTAACTAAAAGTTTGCGACCCTTGCCAGAAAAATTTACTAATAAGGAAGAACGTTATCGGCGGCAGTATGTAGATATGAATGTGAACCCAGAAGTACGAGAGAGATTGATACGACGGTCGCGATTTTGGCAGGCGACGCGGGATTTTATGAATGCGCACGGTTATGTGGAAATAAATATTCCAGTATTAGAGCATACCACGGGCGGGGCAGATGCGACGCCGTTTACTACCCATATGAATGCACTAGACGAAGATTTTTATCTTAGGATTTCGCATGAATTACCTTTGAAGCGGTTACTCGGAGGCGGTTTTGAGAAAGTATATGATATTGGACCGAGATTTCGGAATGAAGGGGTAGATGATGAACATTTGCCGGAGCATATTGCGTTTGAGGCCTATGCCGCATACGAAAATTATGAAGATGGAATGAAATTTTACGAGGAAATGATTAAATATGTGTGTTTGCAAACCTGGGGGACATTGCAGTTTAACGTAGGAGGGTTTGAGATTGATTTAGATTGCGAATGGCCACGGGTAAAATATGCAGATTTGTTAATGGATAAATTTGGGATAGACGTATTTAATCCGAACCGAGAGCAGTTAATCCGAGTATTGCTAGAAAATTGGGAGGCGAAAGATTTGTCTCGCGAAGACTTTATGAAAAAGCTGGAAAATACTACTACGCCGCATTTAATTGATGATGCCTGGAAGTTGATTCGAAAAACTTCAGCTGGGCCGTACTGGTTAATAGAAGAACCGTTATCTTTGTCGCCACTAGCAAAGAAGTCATCTAGTAATCCGTTGGTAACCGAGCGGTTCCACCCGATTATCGCAGGAACAGAGATGGGAAATGGGTTTTCGGAGCTAAATGATCCTTTGGACCAGTTGGCGCGATTTGAAGAGCAGCAGGCGGCACGCGACGCGGGGGACGAAGAAGCGCAAATGATGGATCGTGATTTTGTGGAAATGCTAGAATACGGGATGCCGCCGGCGTGCGGGTGGGGAAATTCGGAACGAAATTTCTGGCTATTAGAAGGGGTTTCGGGCCGTGAAGCCGTGCCGTTCCCACTAATGAAACGTTCTGCGGATGCTTAATTTTACTTTCCAAAATCTTTAAATTTTGGTTTTAAGCTTTATAAAGTTTGGGGGTAAATTCGATGGTTTTGATGCGAGATTTATGGCCGCGGGTAATAGCGATGGCGGTTTTTCCGACTTTGAAATGTTTGGAAAGTATTTTAATCAGTGCGGTGTTGGCTTCGCCGTCGTGGGGTTTGGCACGAAGATAGACAACAAGCTCGCCGGGAATAGTATCAGTCGCTGGGGTAATCTCGACGATTTTATCCTGCGAACTGCCGGGTTTAACGGTGACTAGGTATTGCATGTTTATATTATATAATATCTTGGCATGATATAATAGTATAGGTATGCCTGAGTTTAAGCTACATTCCAAATATCAGCCGATGGGGGACCAGCCGGCAGCGATTAAGCAGCTGACGGATGGCGTTTTGTCTGGTGTGCATGAGCAAACACTCTTGGGGGTAACGGGATCGGGTAAAACTTTTACGATGGCAAATATTATTGAAAAAACCCAGAGGCCGACTTTGATACTGGCGCATAATAAAACCTTGGCAGCACAATTATACTCGGAGTTTCGGGAGTTTTTCCCGGAAAATGAAGTGCATTATTTTGTATCTTACTTTGATTATTATCAGCCAGAAGCTTATATCGCCTCGACAGACACTTACATTGAAAAAGATTCGATGATTAATGACGAAATTGATCGACTACGGCACGGGGCGACGGAAGCGCTTTTAACAAGGCGAGATGTAATTGTGGTGGCTTCAGTATCTTGTATTTATGGGATTGGTTCGCCAGAGAATTATACCGAGATGTCGCTGCCGTTATGGAAAATAAACGGTGCGTGGGTGATTAGCGATGGGGCTTCACGGGGCCGGGATTCCTCGCGCCCGTCTTCACGGGGCTCGGCCTCCTTGTACCTAGGCAGCAGCCTCCGGACCCCCCTCGAAACCCCATCGCCTAATCATCTAACACAGCTGGAGTTTATTCGCCATCTCGTCAATATGCAATACCACCGCAACGACTTAGCATTTGAGCGGGGGAATTTTCGAGTGATGGGGGATACGATTGATTTGTATCCAGCGAATGGAGAATATGCGTATCGGTTTGAATTTGGATTTGACACTTTGGAAGAAGTGAAAATCGTAGACCCGCTCACATTTGAAGTACGAGAAAGGCCAGATCATGTACATTTATTCCCAAATACTCACTATGCTACACCTAAAAGTCAGCTAGAAAAAGCACTAACGACGATAAGGGCAGAATTTGAAGAACGGCTGAAATATTTTGAAAAACATCAAAAATACCTAGAAGCACAGAGGCTTAGCCAACGGACGAAATACGACCTAGAAATGCTTAAAGAAACGGGGTTCGTGAAGGGTATCGAAAATTATTCCCGGCACCTAGATGGGCGCCAGCCAGGACAGCCGCCAAGCACATTGTTAGATTTCTTTCCGGAGGATTGGCTATTGTTTGTAGATGAATCGCATATGACTTTGCCGCAAGTGCGCGGAATGTACAACGGCGACCACGCGCGAAAATTAAACCTAGTGGAGTATGGATTTCGTTTGCCGAGCGCTTTAGATAATCGCCCGTTGACCTACGGAGAGTTTCAGCAGCACATCAACCAAGCGATTTATGTGTCGGCGACACCGGGGGAATATGAACTGGAGCACAGCCCAGAGCCGGCAGAGCAAGTGATTCGCCCGACGGGCTTGCTAGACCCAGAAATTGAAGTGCGACCTAGCGATGGACAAATCGATGACTTAATGGAAGAAATTGACAAACGCATTGCCAAGGGACAGAGAACACTGATTACGACTTTGACCAAGCGAATGGCGGAAGATTTAACTGATCATCTGAAAGAACGGAGCGTAAAAACAGCTTATATTCACTCAGACATTGATACTTTGGAGCGAGGAGATATATTACGTGATTTGCGAGAAGGAGTGTATGATGTGCTAGTGGGGATCAATCTCTTACGTGAAGGGTTGGATTTGCCAGAAGTATCGTTGGTAGCCATATTAGACGCAGATAAGGAAGGGTTTTTACGTTCTGAATCAGCGCTAATTCAAACGATTGGGCGGGCGGCGCGGCACGAAGAGGGCAAAGTGATCATGTATGCCAATTTAATTACCGAAAGTATGGAAAGGGCGATTTCCGAGACAAACCGGCG
>JAFWHP010000012.1 GCA_017515125.1 Candidatus Saccharimonadota bacterium
GCTTATCTTCTACCGTAATCTCCCCACTATAAGGTACAAAACCTTCTTTCTCAATCAAAACTTCATACTTTCCTGGCGAAATCTCATATTTGCCATTTTTATATTGGCTCCCACCTATCATAATCTTCGCCGAACTGGGCGCCACTAACACCCCAATCATTGAAGTCTCCGCATCAAATGCCATCGCGACTTCTTCTTCCCCTTGCGACTGCTCTACAGGAACACTCTCTCCTCTTCCCCGCCTGACAATAATCATTCCAATCATTACTGCCGCAATAATTAATGTCACTGCAATGGCAATAATAACTATAATTTTATTCTTCGTCCTCTTCTGGTTTACAGCCAATTCCTCCGCAGCGTTCAGCGACTGCTGCACGTCAGCTCTAAACTCTTGTTGGAATTTCGCCATCTCTTGGTTGTTCTTATCGTCTTCCATTTCCTACCCTTTTAATCTATAAACCTTATATTTACTTAAGCTACCAGCCGAATTATCTAGCCTGCCATTACCTATAATCTTCTTTAATTTTGGCTCAAATTCGCCCAGCGCCGCCTGTGCACTATACAATTGCCCTTTACTATTCTCCGTAATCATTAAAATATGCCCACTTCTGACCAATACATCACCCGCCTTCAACTTTGAAGTATCATTATTGACACTGCTAGTGACATTATCCCATTTACTAGAGTTTTCCATGTATTCCCACTGCTTCCCACTCAATGCCATAGGGAAATCCGGGTCTGCCCCCGAGTATCGCAATACATTATAGACAAATCCCGAGCAAAATGTCCGATATACCGCCTCGCCTCCATTGCAATCTCCACCTCCTATTTTCTTGCAATTCTTATCCATAAAATCGTAATAACCAGTCGTTTTCGCTACATTATCGTATGTTAGACTCCCCTTCGCAAAACTCCACGCTGTATCGCTTGCGCCGCTCGCGCCTCCGCCGCTCGAAGACCCAGAGCCTCCGCCGCTCGAAGTTCCAGAACCACCAGAACCACTGCCGGATCCGCCAGACGAACTGCCCGATCCACCGCTACTAGAGCTACCAGCCGTACCAGTGCCTCCGCCACTCGAACCAGTGTCAATGGGCGTAGCATTCTCCCTTGCCTCCTCCTGTATTTTATCTATCTCCTCAATTTGCGCCGTCGAACCTACGTTTGCCAGCTCCGACTGTGCATTGAGTAATCCCCCAGGCAATAGCCATTCCACAAACACAAATACTACCGCATAAACCGCCAGCCCAATCGTGATCTGAAATAATCTAGTTTTCGCTTTCTGATTCTGCGCGACATTATCTTTCGAAGTCAAGAACTGAATTCCCGCCACTAGAATACCAATCACCCCCAAAATCCCTACCCCAATTGACAATATATCAACCGCCAAACTTAAAATATGCCAAATTCCACCCTCGCTATCATTACACTCGATTAACGACGTATCCGCCCCACCACATTTCGCCGCAAATGCCGGTTGCCCCAATCCTAGACCAAAACAAACCGTCATCAAGATAGCAAGACACAATCCCCATCTTATTATCATTTTTCGAAAATCATCCTTTTTCGTCATATTATATATTATATTATACAACAAACCTCGCTATACTGCATATTTTTTAATTTAAAAACACATGTTATAATTAAATTACTCATGCTATACTTCGGTCCCTAGCAATGAGAAAAGTTTAAAGCTTTGGGTATTGTCATTTATGCCCTTAGCCAGGAGCCAATAAATCAGGCTCACATAAATGACTCTAATAAATCTAATTTAAAGGAGTCAATTATGAAAAACTTTAACAAAAATACTAACAACGAGCAAGTCGAAGTCATGGCTCTGTTCGGCTACGAGATGACCCCGTGTCAGCCACTCAGTTTTAGGCGACGCGGCGAGTCCGAAACCGAAATTACAGAACTTCTCCGCACCAAAATTCGTTTTGTAAGCGGAACGGCACTTCATATTTTCGACGTGCTTGTCGGTCGGGAGCAAATGACGCTCGAGTTTAACTCGCGCGACCTTTCCTGGCACCTCACACAATAAAACTTTACCCCCTCAAACATGAGGGGGTAGTTTTATTTAAAAAAATATGCTAGACTAGAGGTCAGTAGGGTTGACACTTTAATATAACGGCGGGGAGAAAGGAGGATTATGGTTTTTGCAATAATTCTAAACTTTAGAATCTTCAAAGTAAAAATTATGTTTGCCAAACTAGACAAACATAATTAACCAAATCTAATGATATTCTACCGCACAAATCCAATAAAGTCAACCCTACTTATTAAATCATTAAACAATATGAATATTTGGCAAGAATTACCCAAACCATTTTTAATCCTGGCCCCAATGGAAGGTGTCACCGACATCATGTTCCGCCAGGTCATTGCGCATGCCGGTCGCCCAGACCTCTTTTTCACAGAATTTACCAATGTTTCCTCTTACGCTTCCGAAAAAGGTCGCGAAAACGCACTAGAAAGGCTCGAAATCGCCCCTACCGACTCCCCTATTATCGCCCAAATCTGGGGCAAAAACCCTGCACATTTTTCGGAAATTTGCCAGGCGCTTTCTTCGCTCGGCTTCTCTGGCGTCGACCTCAATTTTGGCTGCCCCGATCGCCACGTTAATAAAGCTGGTGGCGGCGCTGCCATGATTAGAACCCCCGATCTTGCCGTCGAATGTTTCAAAAACGCCAAAAGCTCTACAACTCTCCCAGTTTCAGTAAAAACCCGCCTCGGTTGGTCCGACCCCAATGAATATAAGACCTGGCTGCCAATTCTGCTTAACGAAAGTCCCGCCGCGCTGACCGTTCATCTCCGCACTAGAAAAGAAATGAGCAAAGTTCCCGCTCATTACGAATTTATTCCCGCCATTATTGACCTTCGCAACAAAATTAGCCCCGAGACCAAGCTAGTTATCAATGGCGACATTAAATCCAAAGCCCATGCACAAAAACTCCACCAAGAATACCCCGAAGTTGACGGTTTCATGATTGGTCGTGGCGTCTTCGAAAACCCCTACTGTTTTACCGACCATATTCCTACACGCAACGAATTGATGAATCTCCTGATACTCCATCTCGATTTATACGAAAAACAATCCGCAAAGCACTATATCTCCTACGAACCCCTCAAGCATTTCTTCAAAATTTATATCAACAACTTCCCCGGCGCCAAAGAACTCCGGGCCAAACTCATGGAAACCCACTCCGTCGCCGAAGCTCGTGCTATAATAGAGATATGAAAATTGCATTACTAGGTTATGGCAAAGAAGGCAAATCCACAGAAGCCTATTTTAAAAAGCATTACGAAAATCTCGAATGTGACATTTTTGAAAACTTTACTTATAGTGAAATCAAACAGAAAGATTTCGAAAAATACAATTACGTTTTTCGTAGCCCCTCCGTACCACCCCTTCATTTGCCAAACGAAACCAGCGTCACTAAATACTTCTTCGATCATTGCCCCTGCGAAATTATCGGCGTTACCGCAACTAAAGGAAAAGGCACTACTTGTTCTTTCATCAAGGCTCTCCTAGATGCCGAAAACGCCGACGTTTATCTTGTTGGCAATATTGGCGCCCCAGCCCTTGACATTCTAGACAATCTAAGCAAAACCTCTGTCGTCGTTTACGAAATGTCCAGCTTCCAACTCTGGGATCTCGAAAAATCCCCCCATATCGCCGTCCTCGGCCAACTAGAACCAGATCACCTCAACGTCCATAAAGATTACGAAGATTATCTTAACGCTAAAGCTAATATCACTAACTTCCAATCAAAAAATGATTATTTAATATATTACCAAGATAATCCAGAAACCACCAAAATCGCTAGCCATTCCAAGGCCATCACTATCCCTTACCCCTTCGCAATCGATACGGAGGTCAAATCCGCCATCCCCCTCCCCGGCAACCATAACTTAAATAATGCCCTCGCCGCCATAGCCGCCGTCGCCAGTCATAAAAATATCTCACCAGACGAATATTTAAGAGAATATAAAACATCCATCATGGCCGGATTACAATCTTTTCATGGCTTACCACACCGCCTCGAATTCATTCGAAATTACAAAAACATTAAATTCTACGACGACAATTTTGCCACCAATATATCATCCACTCGCGTAGCCATTGATTCTTTCCCAGAGGCCAATATCACCATCATTGTCGGCGGCCGCGACAAAACCAACAACGCCGACTTGCCCGCTCTCTACGAAATCCTCACAGCTCCCCAGATTAAGCATATCATCCTCCTCGGCGAATCCGGCCACGCCCTTGCTGAGAACTTCAGCGACCCTCGCTTTACTTTAGCAGATACACTCCAAGATGCTATCAAACTCTCCCTCGAAAAGGCCCTAGCCTATCAAAGCGCGCATCAAAACTCCGAAAATATCGTTCTAATGTCCCCCGCCGCCGCTTCCTTTGATATGTTCGAAAACGTCTACGACCGTGGAGTCCAGTTCCAAGCCCTAGTGAAAAATCTTCGCTAACCCACCTCAATCACTAAAATTTCAGTTTAGCATCAAGCTTAGTAATCATTGCTTTCTCCACCGACGATACTGCCGCAAACCCCTTTACTCCATCATAAATAAATTCCCGCGCCAACTTAATCAGCAAATCTCGACTTACCGATTCAATTAACTTTGGAATCGCATCATATTTGACTACTTTCTGATTAGTAAAATATCCCTCCGCATAAAAATCCGCAATCTGCGCCGGAGTCTGCGCCTCCATTTGGTACCGACCCAAAGCATACGATTTTGCTGCCTCAAAATCCTGCTCCAAAACCTCCCCCGAAATCACTTTAAGCAGCTCATCATGAATCAAATCAAACAAAGCTTTCGCATTTTCCTCATTTACCTCTCCATCAAAATCCCAGTACGAACTATGCGCATTCGCCGCTACCGACGACCCAACACCATAGACTAATCCTAATCGTCTTGCCGTTCCAAATATTTTCGAACTGGTCGTCCCCGTCAAAATATGATTCAAACAGTTCATCCCTAAAACTTCTACCGGCAAAAGCTGTCTTGGTAGCACAAACGAAAACCCAAAAGTAATATTAGAGGCATCTTTTCTCCGAATCGCCACTGCAGCCCCGTCTTTATATTTCGTTATCGGCACTTCAAACGCTTTACCCTCCTCTAACCCCCAATCATTTAGCATATCTATAATCCGACGTTTTCGTCCCTTTAAATTGCCCGCAATAATAAACAACATGTTTTTCGCAGTGTGTGTACGACGATAATGCTCGCGAATATCTCTCAAATCAATATTCCGAATAGTTTCCAATCGTTCCGGCAAAGACAAAATGTCCTCGCCCACCGCCTGCTGTACCCTCGGCCACAAAAGCCGATAATAGTCGTTCATATAACCAGTCAATTCCGATCGAATGTTGGCTTTCTCAGATTTCAGCTCCACCTCGTTAAACCTTGGTTCAACAATCGATACTCGCTGGAGCTCCATAATCCGCTCCCACTCAAAATCTGCACATTCCGTTTCGTAACACACCGATATGTCCGACGTCCAAGCATTATGATATGCTCCATTTTTCGTAAATTCCGCTTCAAAAGCCTGCTCGTCTTTATACTTGGCGTTCGCACCAAAAGCCAAATGTTCTACGACGTGCGGTATTTCGTATACGTACTTATTATGCGCATAAATCATTCCCGCCCGAAACTGCACTCTTGTCGACATTACACTTGCCCCCGGCACATCCACTAACACCCCACGTGCCCCATTTCTTAGCACGACCTCTTCTACTGTATGCTTCATAAGAAAAGGCCTACTACTTCCGTTTCGATTTCTTTCGTTTAGATTTATTCTTTTTCACTGGCGCATGTTTTCTAGGAGTATCTTTTCCATCTTTCTTCTTAAACTCATCATCCATATTCCTGTCGCCAGCTGATATTTCATTCACACCTTTCTCAACTTGCCCCTCCGCCATCTTTGTCAATTCCGACTCGTATTCCTCCCCATCAATCGCATTATCTGCCGCTGCTTCCGAAGGCGTAATCGTGAGGAGTATCTTCAAAACTTCCTCGCGCAAATTACGCTGCAATCCATCAAACAGCTTCTGCGACTCCGACCGATACTCTACCAGCGGGTCCCGTTGCCCCACCGAACGCCAATGAATCCCCTCACGTAAATGCTGCATATTCTCAAGATGTTGCATCCAAAGCGTATCTAGTACCTTCAGGTACACTTCTCGCTCCACTTTTCGCATCACATCTGCGCCAAATTTCTCTTCTTGCTTTTCGTAAGCCTCTTTTACCGCCTCTAGCGCATGCTTTTCTCGATCTTTTTCTTTGCGCATTACCCCGATTCCATGAATTAAATCATCATCAAGGTCAAACACTGCTTTAAATTCTTCATCAAATTTCTTATTTACTCTCGACGAAAACTCCGTCAACGTCTTGACTTCTTCACGAACCAGCCGCTTTATCTCCGGCTCAATATCCTCTCCCATCAAAATCTTTCGTCGCATCATATAAACCACTTTACGATGACGATTAATCACATTGTCGTATTGCACCACATTCTTCCGCGAGTCAAAGTTAAATCCTTCAATTCTCCTCTGCGCTGCCTCCAAAGTTTTCGAAATCGACTTCGTTTGAATCGGCACATCATCCGGTACTCCGAGTCTTGTCATTAACATCTTCACTCTGTCACCCTGGAAAATACGCATCAAATCATCCTCGCAAGACACGAAGAACTGTGTCGTCCCAGGATCGCCTTGTCGTCCGCCACGACCTCTGAGCTGGTTATCTACCCTCCTCGAATCATGCCGCTCTGACCCAATTACGACTAATCCCCCCAATTCCTTCACCCCTTCACCTAGCTTAATATCCGTACCTCGCCCTGCCATATTTGTGGCAAGCGTAATCGCGCCCTTCTCCCCCGCTCGCGCCACAATCGCCGCCTCACGCTCATTATTCTTCGCATTCAAAATCTCATATGGCAATCCATACCGATCCAAATATCTTGCAATCTCTTCATTATTTGCAATCGACCCCGACCCCACAAGTACCGGCTGTCCTTTCTCATGATATTTTTTAATCTCCTCAGCAATCGCTTTCAGTTTTCCAGCCTTTGTTTTATAGATTAAATCATCCTTATCCACTCTCTGAATAGGTCGGTTCGGTGGAATTTGAATTACGTCTAGCGCATAAATCTGCTGAAACTCTTCTGCCTCCGTAAATGCCGTCCCCGTCATCCCAGATAATTTTTTATAAAGTCGGAAGAAGTTTTGGAACGAAATCGTCGCGAGCGTCATCGACTCCTGCTTTACTGCCACGCCCTCCTTCGCCTCGATCGCCTGATGCAAACCTTCATTATATCGACGCCCCTGCATCAAACGACCAGTATGTTCATCCACAATCACGACCTCCCCCGAATTCGTCACCACATAATCCTTATCGCGTTTAAATACAATCTCCGCCTTAATCGCCTGTTCTAGATGATACACTAGCGGCGTATGTTTCGTCGAATACAGATTATCTACGCCCAAAATCTCCTGCACCTTCTCTATCCCCTTATCGGTCAGCGTAACCGAACGCCTCTTTTCGTCAAATATGTAATCATCCGCCGTAAGTCTAGCCGCTACCTTCGCAAACTGATAATACTGTTCGGGATTATCTCCCGCCGGCGCCGAAATAATCAGCGGCGTCCTCGCCTCATCAATCAA
>JAFWHP010000013.1 GCA_017515125.1 Candidatus Saccharimonadota bacterium
ACTGCCGTCACCTTAATTTCTGGATGAGCAGCCCGAAACTCATCCATCGTCGGTGCAAACATTTTACAAGGCCCACACCAATCTGCATAAAAATCCAATATCTCGATACCCATTATATTATCTCCTTAATTTTATCCTCCATCATTTCCGGCGTATCCGTCGGTCCAAACCTACCGACTACTTTTCCGTCCTTATCAACCAAAAACTTCGTAAAATTCCACTTGATAAATCCGTTCTCTTTCGACACCCCAGGAAGTTTCGCAATCGCTTTCATTGCCAATTTGTTCTTCATCCCCTTTGGTTCCGGATCTTCGGATATTTCACTCTTCAAATATACCCAAAGCGGTTCCGCTTTATCTCCGTTTACTTCAACCTTCGCTAGCTGGTCAAAAGTCGTTTTGTATTTCGCAGTACAAAATTCATGTATTTCATCATCACTCCCCGGCGCTTGATGCCCAAATTGATTACAGGGAAAATCCAAAATCTCAAAACCCTTATCATGATATTCGGAATATAGTTTTTCCAATCCTTCATATTGCGGCGTAAACCCACATCCGGTCGCCGTATTCACAATCAAAAGCACCTTACCCTTAAGTTCCGAAAGAGAAAACTCGTTCCCATCTCGCTTTTTTATTTTATAATCATATATACTCGCCATAGTATTATCTCCTTTAAACTACCACCATTATACCATGATTAGTAAGTTGAAAGAATCTTCTATTTCAATTTCTTGTGAACATAGAACGAGCCTGAGATTAATTAGGGTTATATATCTTAATACTTATTTCTTTCGAACATAAAATAGCCTCTCCGACAGTCATTTTCACAACGGTTACGGACGAGTATCCGATACTGCAATATCGGGACGAGTCCGCCTAACCCGTTGTAAAAATGACGATCGCGAGAGGCGTCAAGTTCGAAAAAATAAGTATTAAGATATATTCATCTAAACTTTATTAATCACAGGAATCACTATCGGCGTATGCCCCGTCGCATCAAACAAAATATGCGTAATATCTTGTTTAACTTCCTCTTTCAAAACTTTCATATCTGGATCAGATGCAATCGATTTTTCCGTTTTCTGTCGCAGATAATGACGAATCTTACCAATTAGCTCCTCCGAATTGTCGAGATATACAAAAGCCCTCGATACAATATCCGGCGTCTTGATTAACCGTCCAGTCTTTTTGGACATCGTCAATACTACGACAAAAATCCCTTCACGCGAAATATGAATTCTGTCTTTGACAACCGCCTCATGTACTGGCTGATCAGCATCATCAAATAGTTTATTTCCAGCATGAATCCGCCCAGCCTTCCGAATCGTCTTATTCGGCAAAAGCTCCACAATATCCCCATCATCCGAAACCAAAATCCTATCCCTAGGAATACCAATTACATTCTCCGCCATCTCCGCATTATGTTCAAGCATATAAAACTCTCCATGATACGGCAAATAATTAGTAGGATGAAGTCGAGTTACAAAGTCAACATGGTCCTCAAAATACGCATGCCCCGACAAATGCAATGGCCCGATATTAGTAAGATGCGTTTTGCCATTCTGGATTACTTGCGCACCTTCCCTTAGCAAACCATCCACCGTATTAACCACATGTGGTTCATTGCCAGGAATCGGATTCGACGAAAACACAATTGTGTCCGAGGATTTAATCTTAATATACTTATGCGCGCCTGTCACCATCCGATTCAATACCGCATTAAGCTCCCCCTGCGAACCGGTACAGACAATACAGACTTTCTCGTCGGGCAATTTGATAATGTCTTCCATTTTCATAACGGTGTCTTTCGGAACTTTAATCGCTTTCGCCCTAAGCGCCACCTCGACGTTATTTATCATTGAAAAACCCGAAAATGCCACCTTGCGCCCTCGTTTGGCCGCCTCTTTAAGCACTAACTCAATTCTCGAAATCTGCGACGAAAAACAAGAAATAATTATTCGCCCCCCAACATAGTGATCCATTACCAAACCAAGATTCTCGCCCACGTCATATTCCGAATGTGGATGCCGTCCCGGCGAATCAATATTGGTCGACTCATTAACTAGCAAATCAATCCCCTCCTTCGCCACGATTTCATCAATCCGCTCATAGTCCGTCTGAATGCCCATAGGCCGTTCCTCGTGCCGCCAGTCCCCAGAAAGATAAATCGTGCCATTCGGTGTCCGCACCACAATCGCCGCATTACCCGGAATCGAATGTAATGTATGAATAAATTCTATTGAAAAATGCTCGCTTACCTTAATAACCTCGTGCTTCAACGGGTCAATCGGGCAATAATTCATCTCTGGCGGATCATTCAACTCCGACATCTGCTTTTTTATCATCCCAATCGTAAACTCCGTCGCATAAATCGGCGTTAGGGTCGAAAACTTTGGTAACAAATGGCGACACGCCCCGATATGATCAAGGTGCGCATGCGTAAAACAAATCGCCTTAACTTTCGAGAGATTGTCTTCGAGATACTTAATATCCGGTATTAAATAGTTTACTCCAGGGTAATCATCCCCTGCGAACAAAACTCCCATATCTACCACAATCATCTCCGATTTGTATTCGATAATTGTCATGTTCTTACCAATCCCAAACTCCCCAACCCCACCGATAGGAATAATCCGCACCGCCTCCGGATCTGGTCGCATCTGTTTAAGTTTTGCATTAGTAATCTGCTCACCACCATATCCATTATAACGCGACTTATTCACTGGCACTCCAATAATGTGTTGAGTTGCCTGCGCATTGACATCCTGCGAAAGCATTCTCTGATGATGCACCATATCGCCTTTTTTCGCCGAAACAGATAAATTGACCTTTCGCTTATCCGCATCAGCTTTCGCTTCTGCTTTCATCTTAGCTTTTGCGCCCTTTGGAGCGGACGCCGCCTTTTTATTAGATTTCGCCATTTTTGCGCTAGCATTTCCAGCATTTTTATCGCTAGAGGCCTTTTTCCCCGCTTTCGAGGCGTTCTTTCCTCTACCGCCCTTTCCTGCCACCAAATCCGCATCCTTGCCTCCAGGCGCAAAATTAGAGTTGAAATTACGTTTCTGCGCCTCTTCAAACTGTTTTTTAATATCAGGCAATCTTTCGTCCCGCGATTTTAAGAGCCGGGCACGACGCTCTTCTTCATTTATATTCATAAGTTTCCTTTTTATTACAAGTAAAATCGTTACTCTTATTATACCAAATTACTTGCTTTTTTGCAAGTCATTTGCTATAATATAATATATACAGATTTAACCGACCGCAAGGTCGGCTGTTTTAATATAAATTATTTTTCAAATAAACCATTAGGAAAGGAAATTATGGAAGGTTTAGACCTTAAGCAAATGACCGCAATGGTCGACATCATAGCCGAGGAGAAAGGATTGCCCAGGGAAACCGTCCTCGAAATAATCGAGCAGGCTATCGCCGCCGCCTGGCGCAAAGACAACGGCGATCGAGAGATGAACGTCCGCGCCAGCTTGAATACAACAACTGGCACAGCAGATGCCTATCTCTCACGTACAGTTATCGAAGATGGCCTAGCATACAACCCTTCGACCGAAATACCTCTCGAAGAAGCCAAAAAGATTAATCCAGAAGCGAAATTGGACGAAGTCGTCGAAGAAAAGTTCCCAGTCAAAGCCTTCGGGCGCGTTGCTGCTGGAACCGCTAAACAAGTCGTCCTTCAGCGCCTACGCGAAGCCGAGAACAGCGCAATTTTGTCCGCATTTGAAGATAAAGTTGGTACTATTATGACCGGCACGATTACGCGCGTTGAGCCTAAGATCGTACGTATCGACCTCGGTCGTGGCACCGGCATCATGCCTCGCAGTGAACAAATTGACGGCGAACACTACAATGTCGGCGATCGCATCAAAGTCATCATCAAGAAAATCGATCGTGGCGACCGCGGCTCGGATTTGATTCTATCAAGAGGTAGCGCCGAGTTTATCGAGGCACTCTTCCGACAAGAAGTTCCCGAGCTAGACAACAAAACTGTCGAAATTAAGGGTATTGCTAGAGAAGCTGGTCGCCGCACCAAAATCGCCGTCACTAGTACCATTCCGGGTATCGATCCAGTCGGCACTTTCGTCGGCACGCGTGGCATCCGAGTTACTGCCATTATGAACGAAATCGGCGATCGCGAGAAAATTGACATCATCAATTGGAGCGACAACGCCTCAGAATATATCCGCGAAGCTCTCGGTCCAGCCGAAATCGCCAAAATCGATATCGATTCAAAATCTAAGCAAAAACACGCCAAAGTCTACGTCACCGAAGACCAGCAGTCAATCGCTATCGGCAAACAAGGTCAAAATGTCCGACTAGCCTCCAAACTTACTGGCTACGAAATAGATATCGAACTTCTAGAAGCCCCCAAGAAAAAGAAAAAACAAAACGTCGAAGATTCTCTTCTCTCCGCCCTCGAAGAAACCGAAGAAACTTCAGAAGAATAACAAAATCTAGCCCTAGCCTTGCTAGGGCTATCAAGTATCAAAGAAAAAGTCAGGACACGCGCCTGACTATTTCTAGTTCTGGTCTTCTTTGCTGTGGCTTCCTTTTCCGAAAAGAAACCCCCAAGTCCCGCAAAAACCCAGCCTTTCGGCTGGATTCATTATAATTTAATACCTTACTAGTTTTGCGCTTCGCAGTATAAGCGGCTTTTGCTGTGGCTTGACTTCTGTGTTCGGAATGGGAACAGGTATTTCATCCAACGAAAAAACCCAGCCTTTCGGCTGGATTTTTTATAATTTGGCACCTTCCTAGTTTCCCGCTTTCGCAGTATAATCGGCGCTACTGGGCTTGACTTCTGTGTTCGGAATGGGAACAGGTATTTCCCCAGCGCTATGAGCACCAAATCGAAATAATTATAATGCTAATTATTACTATTGATGTCCATAAGGTGAACAAAGATTTTAAAACATCACGACACTCTTGAAATAGATGAAGCTAATAAAATTAACCCATCAAATCAAACGTCGATTGCTAGCTAAGTCATTCCTAGGTTTCCATCACGAAACTCATAATGAAAACCTAGAACATAAAAAGGCAGTGGACCTATTAGTATACTTCGGCTCCACAGGTTACCCTGCTTCCACCTTGTACCTATCAACCTAATCATCTTTTAGGAGTCTCCTAGGGAATCCTTATCTTGGAGTGGGCTTCGCGCTTAATATGCTTTCAGCGCTTATCTCTTCCGCACATA
>JAFWHP010000014.1 GCA_017515125.1 Candidatus Saccharimonadota bacterium
ATGTCCCTCGATACTGTGAATTGGGTAGTAGGAGGGATATGTAATAAGAAATATCTATGGCTTTTGTCAAGCATAAAGTGTTCGGTTTTGGGGGTTTGACCCCTGTTTTTGTGGTTGGTTGTGGAAAAGTATAAGAACATTAAAAAAGTCAAAAAACAATGTTGACAATAAAAAAGGCTATGCTAAAATAGATAGTAGGTTCGGGTTGGATCCGACGTTGAAAGCAACCGGAGCCTAGAATTAAACATTGGAAGGTGTTTAAAAAATAGTGGTGGGTAAGAGAGTATGGAGTTGTTTTGACTAAATACTAGATTCCGCCTAGAAATTAGATAATAAGAACCCGCCTCGCAAGGGTTTTTATTTTTTGGGAAAGTGTGATATAATGATAAGCATGAAGCTATCGAAGAGAATTGATAGAATTATGCTTGGTTTTATTTTTGTGGTCATTGCGATAGTAGTTTGCAGTATGCTATCTCTGCAGCATAATCGTACTTTTGCGGAAAGCGAAATGGAGAATGAGGGAGTGTTTGAGACGAATGGCGCAAAATTTGTCACTTTTTATGATAACGGAAAAAAATTGACGGTAAAGACTGACGCTAGGACGGTCGGAGAGGCTCTCGAACGGGCTGGTATGGAGATTGCCGAGGGCGACAAAGTGGAGCCAGGTTTAGATTCGCCGATAAGCGCGGATAATTACTATATTAATATATATAGGGCGCGGCCGGTGGTGGTGCGGGACGGTGTTGTAGAAAAATACTTTATGACGGCGAGTTTCGAGTCGAAAACTATTATGAAAGAGGCCGGGCTGACGGTCTATGATGGAGATGAAATAGAGATGGTGCCGAATCGAGATTTTTTGCAGACTGGGGTAGCTACGGTTTATGAGTTGACTAGGAACGGCGGAAGGACGGTTACAGAAGAAGTCGAAATCCCATTTGCTGAGGAGACTGTTAAGGATACGGCGCTTGATTTAGGGAAATCGGAGGTAAAGCAATTAGGAGAGGTTGGGACGAAAAGGATTACCTATAATGTGCAATATATTGATAATGTCGAGGTGTCACGCGAGGTTGTTTCGGAGGAAGTAATAAGAGAGCCGGTAGCGCGAGTAACGGCTGTGGGTGCGAAGCCAGCAATGCGCCCAAATTCGGAGACGTGCGCGCAGTGGGCAAGAGAAGCTGGAGTTTCCGAAGCAGACCTTGCGGCGGCGATTGATTTGATTTATCACGAGAGTGGTTGTAGGGTAAATGCGACGAATGCCGGATCTGGAGCATATGGGATTCCGCAGGCGCTTCCAGGGTCGAAAATGGCATCGGCGGGAGCTGATTGGGAGACAAATCCGGTAACGCAGATTAAGTGGATGGCTGGATATGTGAGCCGGTATGGGGGATGGCAGGGGGCGATTCAGTTCTGGTATGCGCATGGTTGGTACTAATAAATCGCTTGGACAGCATTGGCTAAAAAATCGGGCAATATTAGAAGAAATTGCGGATTTGGCCGTAGAAGAAAGCGCGCAGGGTTTTTTCGAAAAACCAGGGGTTAAGGAGTCGCTCTGTGTGGAGATAGGGCCAGGTCTTGGGACTTTGACAGCTTCTCTTTTAAGACGATTTTCGAAGGTGGTGGCCGTTGAATATGATTCGAGATTGGCGGCGAATTTACCTGGCTCATTTCCGGGCAAGAATTTGGAAGTGATTAATGAAGATGTGCTTAGATTTGATTTTTCGAGGTTTTCAGAGCCGTATTCGGTAGCGGGGAATATACCATATTATATTACTTCGCCGATAATTGAAAAGGTGCTAACTGTCAAGCCATTACCTTCTAGGGTAGTGCTTTTGATGCAAAAAGAGGTGGCGGAGCGGATTCTAGATGAGAGGGAGACTGTGCTTTCACTTTTTGTGAAAAATCGGGCAGAGTTGTTTGCGGGGCCGGTAGTTCCAGCGGCGGAATTTACGCCACCACCGAAAGTGGATTCGGAGGTAGTGGTGTTTTTGCCGCATGAACCTTTGGTACCAGAGCGAGTGTTTAGGTTAATTCGGCGAGGCTTTTCTAGCCCGAGGAAGAAATTGATTAATAACTTGGGAGGGCTTTCGTCGCGAGAAAACTTGGAAGAAGCGTTTTTGGCGGCTGGATTGTCGCTTGATGAACGGCCAGGGGAAGTACATCTTGAGGGATGGCGAAAGTTGGACGAGGTGCTTTTTACGCGGAAGACGGAGGATGTGTAAGGCTTAGATATTTCAGTTTGAGAAAAAGGGTGGTATAATGGAGGTAATATGTTAGATATAAAGTTTATTAGAGAAAATCTTGACTTAGTGGAGAAGTCGACAAAAGAAAAGGGGTATAAAGTTGATATAAAGAAATTGCTCTCGCTTGATGACGAGCGGAAGGGGATTTTGACGGAAGTCGAAGAATTGCGAAAAAAGCGGAACGAAATCGCGGGCAAAATGAAGGGAGGCAAGCCGACGCCGGAATTAATTGCGGAGGGGAAGCAGATTAAGGCGGAATTGTCGGAAAAAGAACAGGCGCTTGCTTTGGCGGAGACAGAGGTGAAAGAGAAACTGAAGATGATTCCGAATGTGATTTTTGATGATGTGCCGTTGGGGGGCGAAGAATGTTCGGTAGAAGTAAAAAAGTGGGGCGAAAATCATGAGACTGGAGTGGATCATTTAGATTATGCGGTCTCTCGAGGATGGGTGGATTTTGAGAGGGGCGCGAAGGTGGCGGGGGCGAAGTTTTATTATCTAAGAGACGGGTTGGCGCTAATTGAGAATGCCTTATTGCAATATGGACTTTCAAAAGTTTTAGAACATGGGTTTACCTATATGACAGTGCCAGACATGGTTTCTTCGAGGGTGCTAGAGGGGTGTGGATTTAATCCGCGAAGTTCCGAGCAAAGTGACGAGTATTATATCGAGGGGGAGGATTTGGCCATGATTGCGACGGCGGAGATGCCGTTGACTGGATACCATATGGATGAAATTCTAGAGGAGGAAGATTTACCTCTCTGCTATGCAGGGTATTCGGCGTGCTTTAGGAAAGAGGCAGGAACTTATGGCAAATATACGAGAGGACTTTTCAGGGTGCATCAGTTTAATAAGCTCGAGATGTATATATTTTGTCTGCCGGAGAAGAGCAAAGAAATGCATGAGAAGATTCTTCAGATTGAGGAGGAGATTTGGCGGGGGCTTGAAATACCATACCATGTGATCAATATTGCTGCAGGAGATTTGGGGGCGCCAGCGGCGAAGAAATATGATATGGAGTATTGGTCGCCGGTAAACCAAAAGTATCAAGAGATTACTTCTTGCTCGAACTGTACAGATTTTCAGGCGCGAGCTTGCAACGTGCGAGTGAGACGAAAGGACGGTACGGTGGAGTTTGTGCATACGCTAAACGGGACGGCTATACCGCTAGCGCGGGCACTGGTGGTTCTATTGGAAAACTATGCGGTGGAAGGCGGCAAAATGAAGGTGCCGGAAGTTTTAAGACCATATTTGGGCGGAAAAGAGGAGATTTAAAGCATAAGCGTACCAAGAGAACCTGTGTTGGTTATTAAACAATAATAAAAGGAGGCAAAAATGATTGAGAGAGTTGAAGTTGGTGGGAATAATTATAAGGTAGAGGAGCCACTGCGCAAGTATG
The DNA here is from genome assembly GCA_017515125.1 of Candidatus Saccharimonadota bacterium. Classification (GTDB taxonomy): domain Bacteria; phylum Patescibacteriota; class Saccharimonadia; order Saccharimonadales; family Saccharimonadaceae; genus Nanosyncoccus. Next base: position 3,637 of record JAFWHP010000014.1, read on the forward strand.
CGAAAAAACGGATTGGAAAACTGGATCGGTATCTTCCGAAGGGGTCGAAAAAGGATATTATGTGTAAGGTTGTAGTGGCGGAAATTGGGAAGAATAAGGGCGATAAATACGAAATTTCGGTGGCAATGGAGCTTACGGGAGGGAAGGTGATTGCGGCGAAAGATGAGTGTACGAATGTATTTGCGGGGGTGGATTTAGTAGAGGCGAAACTCTTGGGGCAAATTCGACGATATAAATTGGAGATGCAGCCGCATAGGCAGAAAAGAGGATTAAAAAGTCTCTTCCGAAGAAACGGATAGTATGTTATAATGGGGGAAATAATTCTGTTGGAGGCTAATTAATGAAAAAGACTGATGGTGGTGGGAAAGCGCCAGGTATGGTTAGGGCGCACAAAGAAAAGAAACCGACTGATAAATTGGCGGATAAGACTGCTCTGACTAAGTTCTTGCAGGGAGTTTTTGGGGATACACAGAAGAAGGTGCTGAAGCGGTTATGGAAAAAGGCGCAAGAGATTGGCAATTTGGAGCCAAAGTATGAAAAAATGACCGACGAGGAGCTTAGGGGGCAGACGGCGATTTTTAAGGAGAGAATCGATAAGGCTCTGAAACAGGTGCGCGATACGGATGCTTCGACGGCTGGAACTCGGCGGAAGCAAGCGCGTAAGAAAACTCCGACGGATGATACAAAGATTTTAAATGAGATCTTGCCAGAAGCATTTGCGGTAGCGAGAGAGGCAGCGAAGCGGGTGCTTTCGCTGAGGCCTTATGA
>JAFWHP010000015.1 GCA_017515125.1 Candidatus Saccharimonadota bacterium
ATTATATAATATGGGTTTTATCTGTTAAACATAGTTGTGCACATTATTAGAATTCTTTATTTTGTGGGGATGATATATTCAACGGCTAGGCTGCGGAAAGGTTAGGTCTTAAATCTGATATAATATTCTTATGGATATATATGATTTGATTAATGATTTTCTGGAGCATCTGGAGATTGAGGCGGGGAGGAGTAAGCGGACGATTGAGAATTATCGGCTATATCTCGAAAGGTTTGCCAACATAGCGCTGGAAATTACCGGCAAGAGCGAATTGAAGCCGAATGATATTACTAAGGAGGTTTTGAGGAAATATCGGATACGATTGAATCGATTTAAGTCTGATGAAAATGAGGGCGAAGATTTAAAAGTGATTACGCAGGCATACCACTTAATAGCGCTGAGAGGGTTTTTAAAATACTTGGCGAGGCGAGACATTAAATCGCTAGATCCTTCGCTAGTAGACTTACCAAAAGTGCATAGAAAACAGGTAACTTTCTTACATTTTGACGAAGTAGAGGATATGCTGGAGCAGATAGATACTTCGACAGAGTCGGGGCTTAGAGATAGGGCGATTATCGAGCTGTTGTACTCTGGGGGCCTACGCGTATCGGAACTCGTGGGGCTAAATCGGGATTCGATTAATCTCGCAAGAAGAGAATTTATGGTGCGAGGAAAAGGATCAAAGGATAGGCCAATTTTCATCTCGGAGGCGTGTGCGGATAGAGTGGCAGATTATCTCGACGCGCGGACCGATTCCCTGCCGGCGTTGTTTTTAAATAATTCGCGAAATACACAGGCGGTAGATACTTCGGGAAACTATCGAAGAATAACGGCGCGGTCGGTAGAAAGAATTGTGGAAAAGTACGCGCGGCTCGCGGGGATTACGAAACACGTGTCGCCGCATACTTTAAGACATTCGTTTGCAACGGATCTACTGATGAATGGGGCGGATTTACGTTCGGTGCAATCAATGCTGGGGCATGCGGATATATCGACAACACAGATTTATACGCATGTAACGGATGCACATCTTCGTGAAGTGCATGAGAAGTTTCATAGCGAAACTAAGTAGTATCGAATGAGGGCTACGGCGGTAAGACGTAAAAGTCGGCCTTTATGCCTATCAATTGACAAATTATATAACTAGGCGTTTTGGCTACCAGTTGTAATCTATGCTGCCAGTGCAGGTGTTGCGATTTACGATACGGCCATCCTTGAAAGCAAAGACATTCCAATAACCATTGCTACAGCTAATCGAGGAGGATCTGAAAGTCCTTTGGGCGGCAGTATAGAGCTGATTGAGGTAGGGGCCTGAGACGGTAATCGTGATGTCGTTGCCAACGCCATTCGGCCAAGCATTTCCCCATCCTGAACCCCATTTGCTAATTGAATAGTAATAGTTTTTGCCGCCAAGAGTGTTGATAACGAATTTTTCGTAATATCTGCCGTTGTAACTTCCACGGCCGTCTCCATAACCAGTGGCTAGATTATAGGTTGAATTGCCGTAAGTAACTGGAACTGCACCATCGGTAGACCAGGTCACTTCTTGATAGCCTCCGCCTGGTTTTGACAGTTGCAGGAACGAGTCATAGTCATTACCGCTAGTCCAGTTTGCGGTAATCGTAATTTGCTCGTTGTTTTCGACCCAGACAGCATAGAGGCGGATGTTGCCGACTATTCTGCCGTAGCGGGTAGAGGAGGACGTGTAGTTCGGGACGGTTTGGTTTGCTCTAGTACTCCAGCCCATGAAACGGTAGCCGGAGCGAGTCGGGGCGTTTTGGTTGATATTGAAGAAACTGGCTGGAATATAGTAGTTAGATTCGCAGGCGGCGAGCGGAGGACATTTATCGTCTCTAGTCTTCGCACCGCCAGAGAAGCTGCCGCTACCAGCATCATAAGTAATGACGTAATAGGGCTTCCAGGCGGCATAGAGATTAACGTTGCCAGTTAGCCTACCATAATTACGGCTGGAAGAGGTATAGTTTGGATTGACTTGATTATTTGCTCTAGCCCAGCCCATAAACGTGTAATTGGCACGAGAAGGAGCATTGGCACCAGAGAAGAAGTTTGTAGGAATTTGGTAGTTTGACTCGCAAGCAGCAAGTGGGGTGCAGATATCTTGTCTAGTCGTGGCACCGTTAGAGAAGCGGCCGGCCCCCGAATTATAGGTAATGACGTAGTTTGCTTTCCAGATGGCATAGAAGGTAACGTTGCCGGGGAGCTGACCGAAGGTCGCTGGAGTCCTAGTATAGACGGGGGAGCCATTTGGGGAGGTTCCCCAACCCATAAAGGTATAGCCGGAGCGACTGGGTTTCAAACTGCTAAAGTATTGACTAGGAATACTGTATGAATATTCGCGACTATCGTAAGCAGGGACGGAATCGGTTTTGACGGTCGCATTGTCGGAGAACCTACCACCGTTGGCGTTATAATTGACATTGAAGGGGTTGCTGCTATAAATAGCGAAAAGATCGACAAACTTATCTGTTGCCATATCGGCAGGAGCAGCGTAGTAAATCCTCGAATCAACGACACTCGGAATACTGCGAGTATAGTACTCTCCACTACAACTGTTGGGATTAGTACTCCAACATTGAAAACGGTGGCGATATTTCAAATACCTTGTATCAGTGTTTGGGTTGGCTAGAAGGCCGGACTGGCCGGTGGGGATACGAGTGACTGGATAGTTTAGCTTCGGGGCGCCGGCAACATTGTTGCCATTTTTGTAGTAGATACGGACATAGTGATTGTTAATGGCGCCCTGGGCGTTATCTGAAGCGGCGGGCGGATCATAGAGTCGCATAACGGTAGAGATGGTGGTGGGGCGGTCGGCATCAGTACCATACCAGCAGGTACGAATGTAAAAATCGTAAAAGGCCGAGGCGCTCGTGGTGCGGTCGCCACTAATGACCATGCCGGTACCGCCGTCTCTCACTGCTACGATATAAATTCCCTCGGCGCGCTCGAGATTAGCATTATAAGAATCGTCTACAAGTGTACCATCTGAGCCGGTGTAGATAAGACGCGGATAGATACTGGCGGGATGAAAAGCATTGGACGAGGCGGACGAAACGAAGGCTTTATCGGAATGAGCGAGATCGCGAACATTCAAAACAAAGGCTTTTTGACTGAAAATATTATTGGCAGACTCGCTATTGTAGAGATTAGCGCAGTTGTCAGGATTAAACTGTGTGACACCAGTGCTAGCGGCGACTGCACTGCCACCAGTGCCATTGTCGCCAGTGATTTTCTTCCAGGTCTGATAGTATGGGTCACTGCTGGGGTCGGCAGAAGAGTTGCGCGCACTCATGTATGACTCGTGAATGAAGCGAAGAGCGTCGGCTTGAGCATCAATTTCTTCACGAGCGAGAGTGGTTTCAAGGGCGGTTTGAGAACTGGCAACGCCACTACTCATAACAGAGGCTACGCCAATTGAGATTAATGAAAAAATACCAATCGCAATGCAGACTTCGATGAGTGTATCGCCTTTTTTGACCATAATTCTATTATAGCATAAGTGAAATGAAAAAATGCGAAAAACCATAAGTAATTACAAAAGCTAGGACGAGAAACGGGCCAAAATGGATTTTGGCTTTGCGATTCCCTTTTACTAGAGGCAACGAGATAAGACAGGCGGAGAAATTTGCGAGAAAAAGAGCGAGAAGAGAGAGAAATGGATGACCCAGAGCGAGAGCGATAGCGAGCGCCAAGTAGGGGTCGCCATCACCTACCCAACGGCCCTTGGAGACTAAATAAAGAATAAAATAAAGCCCGCCAAGAATAGTGGCGGAAAGAAGCGGGTCCGTAATTAGAATAGGATTAAACGGGTTAACGAGAAGATAAGCCCATGTCTTCAGGGATAATAATATTATAGCACATATTATAGATATTGTCAATAGGATTGATGGCAATTCGCCGTAAAGACCGTCGTAAATAGCTAGAAAAATGAACGCGAGAACGAGTAAAAGAGACACAATAAAGGTCGTCCAGGCAAGGGGGTCGGTAGAAGATGGACTGATGGCGAAACTGAATAGAAGGAACGTAAACGCAGTGGCTAGTTCGGCGAGGAACTCGGCAATACCGATTTTATGATGGCAATAGCGGCACTTCCCTTTTAGGATTAGCCAAGAGATGAGCGGAAGATTATCATACCATTTAAGATTTTTTTTGCAATGAAGGCAGATCGAACGAGTTGCCCTTAGTTTTGTTTTGTGGGTAGAATTATAGCGCAGGCGACGGGCTTGACAGCACAAGAACGAACCAAAGCAGGCGCCTAGTATGAATAATAGCAGATGAAACGCAATTTCCATATTGTTATTTTAGCATAAATAATTTATAATAGTAGTATGAAAAAGGGTGACGCGAGAGAGAAATTTGGCTTTACAATCATTGAAGTAATTCTAGTGCTTGCAATTGCGGGGTTAATATTTTTAATGATTTTTATCGCATGGCCGGCGCTGAGTCGAACGCAAAGAGATTCAAGGAGGCGAGATGATATTTCGATATTTTTGCGGAAGGTTAAAGATTATCAGACCAACAATAGAGGTGCATTGCCGGCGATTTCGGGGGACGGAAAAAATATAACATTTCCAGAGAGTGTATCTACTAGCCAAAATACCTGGGCAGATTTTTATCATGACTATCTCGGCGAGGATTTTATTGAGCCGAATGGAGGGTACTACGTAATTGATGTGGAGCAGTGTAAGAGTGGCGGCAAAATGGGGGAAACTTGTACTGGAGCAATAACCGGAGCGGCACCGTATCCGAGTAATCTTTTGGTATTTGTAGCGGCGAGTTGTGATGGCGACCAGGCAGTAGTCTCGAATAATCCGAGAAAAATAGCCGTTCAGTACCGGCTTGAGGGGTCTGGGGTGTATTGTGCTAACACTTAGAGAACTTTTGATTGCATAGAAAGTCGGTTGGTAAAATGGCTTTTTGAGGAGTCTTCGGTAAAATTTTGTCCTAAAAAGTTTGAAATGCTATTGCTTTTTTGGGAAATATAATATATTATTAAATAAAGTATGTATGCGCAATTGTGGTATAGCGCTGCTAAATAATAAAATCTAGAAAGGATTTAATTATGTCACAAGAAAATATCAAAGTTAAAAAAGGGTTTACCATTATCGAGGTGGTATTGGTGCTTGCTATCGCAGGGCTAATCTTCTTGATGGTGTTTGTAGCTCTGCCAGCTCTGCAGCGCTCGCAGCGCGATACGCAAAGACGAGATGATATGGCCCGCTTGATTACGGCGGTACAAAACTACATGTCGAATAACCGGAATCGAGTACCAACGACGTTTGCGGCTAGCGCTGACGGTAAGCCAAGCGACTTCGTAAATAATTATCTTTTGACGAATGGCGATACATTTAGCGATCCGTCGACTGGTGCGACTTATACGTTTGAGTCTAGCACGACAAATTGTACTAGCGCAAATGACGGTTGTCCGCAAGGAAGCACGAATGACGATATGGGCATAATTCATGTCTACACCAATGCGACTTGTGACGGCGAAAGTCCGAAATACATCAATGGCGCTAATAGGTTGGCGTTTACGATTAATCTAGAGGGTGCAGGTATTTACTGTACAAATATCTAGCTTACTGCTTATCGTATTGCCTATGACTCCGATCAGCTCCTACGGGAGCTGATTTTGGTTTAGTATCAAGAAGGGTCGGATGGCTTTGTTGCATAATTCGCAGTATTTCGGGAGCTACGAATTATGTAACTAAAAATAAACAGATAAATAGATTGCCTGCTCATTCGCGGTTTTCTCATGCCTGATTATTTTTTACAACGTTTCGCCCGTTCATTACTCCGATCAAGTTATCAGACTTGCTTACGCAAATCTGTAACTTTACTTCGTAATTCTCGGGGAAAAGTTGTAAAAAATAATCGGGTTCGTCACATGCTCATTCG
>JAFWHP010000016.1 GCA_017515125.1 Candidatus Saccharimonadota bacterium
TATACGTAAAATCATCCATCAATACCAACCAACACCGTTGGACATAGAAAGCATACCAGAAACAGAAAAATCAAAGATAACTGTTATTGCTATGGATACTACTTACTTTGGCAGAAATAGTGGTGTAGTAGTAGCCATAAACGCCCATAATGGTGATTTACTGTACTTTAAGGAGATATTTCGCAGCGAAACTAATAAAGATTATGAACTATGCATAGAAACGCTCCTAAAAGCCAATATAAAGCCTAAAGCCTGCGTAATAGATGGTAGACAAGGTGTTAGGCATATACTAGAGAATCACGGCATAGTAGTACAGCTATGTCAATTCCACTTAAAATTAATGGTAAAGAAATATCTCACCAATAATCCAGTACTAGATCCAAATAAAGAGTTGAAGCTAATTGTGGATAGCGTATGTAATAGACATATAGAAATGGATGAACAAAAATTCCTGCATATGATTGTAAACTGGCATGGACGATATAGATTCTGGTTAAATGAGAAGACTATAGATCCACTAACCGGAGATAGAGAATGGACGCACCAAGATACCAGGAAAGCGTTTAATGTTATAAAGAACCATCTAGATATCATTTATACTTATGAACATTATCCAGAACTAAATATCCCTAATACATCAAACAGAATTGAAGGTAAATTCGGCGTAGCAAAGGATAAGCTTAGAATACATCATGGCTATACAAAAGACCTAAAAATTAAAATCCTTTTTAGTTTGTTATCTGGAGAATAAGGGGTGTAAAACAATCTATTTTTGTTATTAAGCCACTAATTGCGGAGTCATGGTTTTGTAATAAAAATGGCACCGCTGGTGCAACTACCAAATACATCCATCAGCAGTGAATGCTAACAAAGTATCGGTATCCAACGATGCCATTTTTTACTTCGTTAGTATTCAGCAGATAAAAATATCTCTGCTATTGATAAATGTATTTGATAGTTGCATTTTAATTATAGCATAGTTTTATTTTATGTGAAAGCATCAAATGCGTGGTATAATAGAGGAATGGAGATAAAACGCGAGGAAATTTTACATTTGGCGGAGTTGTCGAATTTTTCGCTAAGCGAGCAAGAGGTGGAATCGCTTGGAAAGGATTTGCAAGGTATTTTGTCGTACATCTCGCAGCTAGATGAATTGGATACGTCGGGGGTCGAGCCGACATATCAGGTTTTTGAGATGGAGAATGTGTGGCGAGCCGATAAGGTGTTGCCGCAGGAAGCAGCGAGGGAAGAGCTGTTAGCACTATCCAAAGAAACTGAAGATAATCAAATAAAGGTGCCAAAAGTATTATGAAAACTGCAAATAAAACAGTAACAGCTGAAAGACTTGTAAGGGATGCTTTAAAAAAGGCAGAATTTTTTAAAGATTATAATATATTTACATTTCTAAACGAGGAAGGGGCTTTGAAGCGAGCGCGAGAGATTGATGCGCGCATTGCGAAAGGAGAAAATGTAGGGCGGTTGGCAGGCGTGCCATACGCTTTGAAAGATAATTTCTTGTCGCCAGCGGGAGACACTACAGCGGCAGCGCACATTTTAGAAGGTTTTTCGTCGCCAGTGACGGCGACCGCTGTTAGGAAATTAGAATCCGAGGGGGCAATTATGATTGGGCGAGTCAATATGGACGCATTTGCGCATGGCTCGTCGACCGAAAATTCTTATTTTGGACCAACCTTGAATGCATATGATAAAGAAAGAGTAGCTGGGGGCTCATCTGGAGGTTCGGCAGTAGCGGTAGCACTTGATATTGTTGAATTTGCGACTGGAACCGATACTGGCGGGTCAATTCGCCAACCAGCCTCGTTTAACGGAGTATATGGGTTTAAGCCAACTTATGGATGCATCTCGAGGTATGGGGTAGTCGCTATGGCTTCGTCGCTCGATTGCGTTGGATTTTTCACTAAAAGCCCCGAAGATATGGATCTACTTATGTCAATCACCGCTGGGCAGGATGTGAATGACTTGACAACTTTGCCTGATTATTACGATTCGGCGGCGGCCACTGATGCTCCCACTAGAATCGGAGTGATTAAGGATTTCGACAATGAGTCAGTAGATAAGGAGATTCGGGAAGCGCTCAAAAATAAGTGTGAATTATTGAAGGCGAAGGGATATGAGATTGTAGAGCTTGAGATGCCGTCGCTAAAGTATGCTTTGCCGGCGTATTATATTATACAGCCAGCAGAGGTGGCTTCGAATTTGTCAAGATATGACGGGATTCGGTATGGTTTTCGTTCAGAAAAATCGGAGCATTTGGACGATTTGTACCGGAATACTAGAAACGAAGGGTTTATGCCGGAAAATAAACGGCGGATTATGATTGGGAACTTCGTGTTGTCGTCTGGATTCTATGATGCGTATTTCTTGAAGGCGGCGAAAGCACGAACCTTGATTTGCAAAGAATACGATAAGGCGTTTTCGAAGGTTGACTATATCTTAATGCCGGTGGCGCCAAATCCAGCGTTCAAACTGGGAGAAAAAGTAAACGACCCAGTGTCAATGTATCTAGAGGACGTAATGAGCGTATCCTTAAATCTCGCAGGAGTACCAGGGTTAGCTATTCCGGCGGGGAAGACTGCCTCTGGACTCCCTATAGGACTACAATTGGTGGGGCCAAGGAGGAGCGATAAGAATCTAATCGCCTTTTCGAAGGAATTGGAGATAGATGACGCGATAGAGGAGGAAGAAAATGTATAATAACTTTATTATATCATATCTTCTTCGGTTTGTCAATGCGCGTGGAGGTATCTGCTAATGGACGGAGGGGTAGTGACTTTTATTCTAGCGATACTAATTGTAGCAGTATTAGTTTTTGTTGCAATTATGCTGACAGGGAAGCGGGGACACCATTTCAATGTCGAGGCATACCAATCGCGATTTTTATCGATCGAGAATAAACTTCAAAAAGATAATCCAGCAACTTTTGCGTTAACCATTATCAATTGTGATAAGCTGCTAGATAAAGCAATGATTGAGATGGGGATTCCCGGAAAAACAATGGGCGATAGACTAAAAAGGGGAGGAGGGCGGTTTTCGGACATTAATGGGGTTTGGCGGGCGCATAAGCTACGGAATGTGATTGCCCATGAATCTGATGCGGAGATTAGCTACAAGCAAGCACAAAATGCGGTGGTAATATACAAACAAGCGCTTCGGGATCTAGGAGCGATTTAGGAGAGGAGTTTATGGGAAAATATATTGCAACAATTGGGATCGAATGTCATGTACAGCTTTGTACGAAGACGAAGTTGTTTTCGGAGGTAGATAATGATGCGCGGAGTAAGGAGCCGAATTCGTGCGTGTCGCCGGTGGACTATGCGTTGCCGGGAATGTTGCCGAGATTGAATGGCGAAGCGGTCAGGCTCGCTATTTTGGCGGGGCGAGCAATGAACTGCGAGATTAACGCCTGTTCGCGATTTGACCGGAAGCATTATTTCTACCCGGATTCGCCGAAGGGATACCAGATTACGCAGTTTTATCATCAGATTATCGGAGCGGGCTACGTGGAGTTGCCGTCAGGGACGCGGATTCGGATTGAGCATGCGCATCTTGAGGGGGATGCGGGAAAGCTGACTCATTTTGGTGCATATTCTTTAGTGGATTTGAATCGAGTTGATACACCTTTGATTGAAATTGTGTCGATGCCGGATATTCATTCGGCAAAGGAGGCGCATGATTATTGCAAGGAGCTTTGGCGGCTGATGTGCTACGCTGGAGTAACTTATGGAGATTTATATAATGGGAATATGCGGTTTGACGTCAATACTTCTCTAGCCCCAGAAGGAGCTTCAGAGCTTGGGACTAGGACTGAAGTAAAAAATCTAAACTCGTTTAGGAGCGTGGAACGGGCGGTAGAGTATGAGATTAAGAGACAGACGAAGGTACTGGAAGCCGGCGAGAAGGTTATCCAGCAGACTTTGGGTTGGTCGGATGCGACGGGCAAGACAACGCCACAGCGGTCGAAAGAAGTGGCGGCGGATTACCGCTATATGCCGGAACCGGATTTGCCGCCACTTAATTTGTCCTCTGAGTATATTGAAGCTGAGTCGGCAAAGTTGCCATTGATGCCGAAGGATTATCGCGAGAAATTCGGAGAGATTATTGCGGGCGATACATTGGAGATTTTATTAGATTATCCGAGCTTGATGGAGAAACTTGCTGAAGTAGCTCTTCTCGGACACGGAGTCGCGCCTCTTCTCGCCAATCTATTCGCATCAGTACTATTGGCGGAGGAGAAGTCGGCGGAATATTTGAATGATTTACCGTCGGCCGAGGATTTGGCGGCGCTCGCCGAGATGAATGAGAAGAAGGAATTGTCATCAACGGCGACAAAGGAGGTGTTCCTACGCTTATTCGATCCACAGATGAGGGAGAGAGGAACTAAGCAGATTGCGAAGGAATTGGGGCTAATTCAGGAAAATGACCTCGGGGCGTTAGAGGTAATTGTAGATGCCGTGCTTGCCAAGCCGGAAACGGCGAAGGCGCAAGAGGATTTCCGAGCGGGGTCGGAGAAAGTATTAGGGTTCTTGGTTGGGCAGGTGATGAAAGAGTCGCGAGGCAAGGCGAACCCATCAGCAGTGCAAGAGATTTTGAGAAAGAAGTTAAGCTAGAAGCGCTACCGTAGTATCTAGGTCTTGTTTTCGGCTGCCGCTTTAATGGGTTGGTTGTTCTATTTTGGTGGATCGGCTGTTATAGTTTTAATGGATTGATTGGAGCAGATGCGAAAAATCGGAGTGGGGTCGGGTTTTCGCTAGACTAGACGGTCTTTGTCTCCCTAGTGGCATCCTCTAGAGTTTCGTTTCTTTTGAGGTCGCGGGCGATTTGCTTCTGATAACGCTCCTCTTCGGAGAAGATGCAGCCACAGTACTTTTGCATATAAAGGCCAAGGGCGCGGGCTTTATTCTGCCCCTCACGGAAGCCGACGCGAAAATCGCGATAGAGGAATTTAACGCCAGAGAGGGCGGCGAGGTCTTCGCAGACAGATTTTAGCTCATCATGCTTTTGATAGGGGGAAACGAGGAGAGTCGTAGTGAAGGTGTCGTAGCCATTCTTGGCGGCGTAGCGGACAACTTCGGTAAGGCGCTTTTTGTAGCAATAATTAACGCAACGGTTTTCGAGGTCACTGATGACGTTTCTACAATGCTCGTCGAGGCCATATTCTTCTTTGATAATTAGTTTCGCCTTTACTTGGTCGGCATAGGATTTAAGACAGTCGCGACGAGTTTTATACTCGATATAAGGATGAATGTTGGGGTTATACCAAAAAAGAGTCGGCTCGATACTATCGGCGCGCAGGGAATCAATACAGAAAACGCTACAAGGAGCGCAGCAGGTGTGCATTAATAACTTCATTGGAGTAATTATAACATATATTTTTATTGCGTGGGATAGGCACCATATAGTAAAACTCTATCGTTTTTTAATAAAATGGTTTCCTGGATAAAAATATAGGATTTTAATGTAATAATTGTTATAATGAAATTAGATTAACAAAAGGAGGCTTATGGCTAAAAGTAAAAATAACAACGGACTCTATATCGGAATCGGCATAGCAGTAGTCGTGGTGGTCGCGATTATAGTCGCAGTCGTAATGATAAATAAAAATAAAGGCGAAAAAACGAGCAATGGGGGCAACAGCGCTCAAGAAAGTGCAGCCGTAGAATATAAATCGGTAGATGAATCAATTGCGTTTGGGGATTATGAAGGTATGCAAACTCTCTCGAAAGCGATTCAGAATGGCGAGAAAGTTGGCAAAATTGTAAAGATAGAAGGGTTAGTGTCACATCCTATGTCGACCTATTCCGTAGTGCAAGAGAACACTGACGGCACGCAGAAGATTGGTACGCAATTTGTGATTTCTGGCGCGGAGGAGGCGGATTACCCTAAGGATGGCGATCGTATCACTATTACTGGCGAAGTGGTCGAGCAAAGTCCAATGTATTTCGTGATTCGGACCACAAAGAATAATATAGAGAAAAAATAATCCGTCCTAAAATGCCAGCCTACAGACTGGCATTTTTGATTTATGAAAATAATATGGTATTTTTAAGATAATTGTGATAGAATGAGAAAAAGAATGTCTTTTTTTAAGTGTGGAGCTTGAAAACGACAAGAAATAATAAATAAAGGAGCATATGGCTGAAATTAAAGACCTAAGTATGCTGCGGAATATCGGGATTATTGCTCATATTGACGCAGGCAAAACGACTACCTCCGAGGCGATTTTGTATCGTACGGGGCTTAAGCATAAAATCGATCTAGTGAAGGGCGGAACTGGTGGTGCCGACACCGACTGGATGGAGCAGGAGAAGGAGCGTGGTATCACGATTACTTCTGCGGCGGTAACGGTTTACTGGAAGAATCATCAGATTAATATTATCGACACCCCGGGGCATATCGACTTTACGGCGGAAGTAGAGCGTTCGCTTCGCGTACTTGACGGTGCCGTAGTGGTGTTTGACGGCAAGATGGGGGTCGAGGCTCAGTCCGAGACAGTTTGGCGCCAAGCGACTAAGTATGGCGTGCCACGAATTTGTTTCGTAAATAAGATTAACCAGATTGGTGGCGATTTTTACAAGTCGCTTGATTCGATTCATAAACGTTTGTCGAAGAATGCCGTAGCGATTCATCTGCCAATTGGGTTTGAGAAGGATATTTGTGGCGTAGTAGACCTAATCGATATGAAGGCCTATACCTATAAAGATTATGCCGACCACGAGTTGACTGTCGGGGAAATCCCAGCAGATATGGTCGAGAAAGCTAAGAATGCGCGTTCAATGCTTATCGAAGAAGCCGTACAGGCCGACGAGGCCTTGATGGATAAGTATTTCAACGAGGGCGAAGAGTCAATTACGATTCCAGAGCTCAAAGCGGCACTTCGTAAGAGAGTGCTAGATGGCGATTTCTTCCTAGTAACTGGCGGAGATGGTCGTGGGGTAATTGTAGAGAAGGTGCTTGATCTGATGACCGATTATCTTCCTTCGCCTTTGGATCGCGATCAGGGGCAAACTGTGGGTACCGACCCGAAGACTGGTGACCAGATCATTCGTAAGGCTGACAACTCGGAACCGCTTACTGCTCTTGCATTTAAGATTGCGACTGACCCGTTTGTAGGGAAGTTAATCTTTATCCGGGTGTATGCTGGTAAATTGAAGTCTGGCGATACGGTTCTGAATGCCTCAACTGGCGATAAGGAACGAATTGGGCGATTAGTGCGGATGCATGCAAACGACCGAAAAGACATTACCGAGATTGGCGCAGGCGATATTGCTGCAGTAGTAGGATTGAAGAACTGTACTACTGGTACGACAATTTGTTCGCCAGCACATCCAATTTTGCTCGAATCTATTGAGTTCCCAGATCCTCCAGTATCGATTGCGGTAGAGCCAAAGACCAAGGCCGACCAAGAGAAAATGGGTATTGGGCTATCTAAGATGGCCGAGGAAGATCCAACTTTCCGAGTGCATACAGACGAAGAAACTGGTCAGACTATTATCTCGGGTATGGGCGAGCTGCATCTAGAGATTATTATTGATCGATTAAAACGAGAGCATAATGTAGAGGCTAACACTGGCGCGCCGCAAGTGGCTTATCGCGAGACGATTCGTGGCACGGCAGAGGCGCAAGGTAAACATATTAAGCAGTCTGGCGGTCGTGGTCAGTACGGCGACGTTTGGATTAAGTTTGAGCCAAATGAACCAGGGAAGGGCTTTGAGTTTATCGATCAGATTAAGGGCGGTGTTGTTCCTCAGGAATACCGCAAGCCGGTACAGAAGGGTGTCGAAGATACACTAGCGGGCGGCGTGATTGCAGGATATCCAGTAGTAGATGTCAAGGCGACTTTGTATGACGGTTCGTATCATGACGTCGACTCTTCGGAGCTAGCCTTTACGCTCGCTGGTGCGCTCGCTACTCGCGAGGGTATCAAGAAAGCGAATCCGGTACTGCTTGAGCCAGTAATGAAGCTTGAGATTACCACCCCAGAAGAATTCATGGGTGACGTGATTGGCGATATTAATTCGCGCCGAGGCCGGATTGACGAGATGGAAGATTTGAACGGTGGGGCGAAGCTGATTAAAGCTTTCTGTCCTTTGGCTAACTTGTTTGGTTACACTGGCGATCTTCGCGGCATGACTCAGGGGCGAGCAGCTTCGAGCATGGAGCTTTACGCTTACGAGGAAGTACCACCGAATGTAGCGGCCGAGATTATCGAAAAGCGGAATGCAAAATAGGACTTAGCGCTTAAAACTGGACTTCCAACCTCAAGGTAGCATTATGCTCTATGGTTTAGGTTTGGATTTGGTCTATAAAATCCCCTCAATAATGAGGGGATTTTTGATAAAGATACTAATTTTACAAAGAGATTAAGGAAGTACTTGTGTTTGCCCCTAAAGATGGGCGTTTTTTTGACTTTTGGGACATTAAAAACCCGCCTTAAAAAGGCGGGCTAGGAGGTTATAAATTAATTGGAGCTTTCGCTCTGAGTGCATCTGTGCTTTTCGCGCCTGTCGCGCATTTCGCGCTTTTCACGCAGACATTCGACAATCGTCAAAGGCGACAGTACATAGCCTACGCCGGCGCAAAGCGCCATTGCGACAATGATTTTCAGCTCGCTATGACCGGCGATAGCCCAGATGAGAGCAATAGTTGCGAAGATAGCGTAGATGACGTTAAAAACAGTTAGACTAATAAGCATTTTACTCATTTTTACCACCTTTCCATTTTTCCTCCTCAGCGTTCACCATGCAAACAGCTATAACCATCATGAATACTACGAAGAGCGCCGAGACAAGCAAGGCACAAATCAGACCAAGTTTAACAATTGTAACAATTAAAACTATCCAAAACACGATACATCCAATTATCACTGCAGTTGCTAGCATTTTTTCACCTCCCACTTTTAATGTGCTACCCCTTGCTGTTCTCTATTATATACCATTTTTGCTTATTTGTCTAGTGCATGGGGTTGACTTTTTATGGTGTTTGTGCTATAATTAGAGCATACAGTAGGTGCGCACGAGATAGAGTGCGTAGTAGATTAAAAGGAGGAAGCATGATAAACAACGGGCATATTGAAGCTATTAAATACTGGGCGACGCGCGACGCCGCAATGGCGTTGTCCGGCGAACATTCTGCCGGAAGACAGGCGGAGATAAGACTTCGTCTGATCAAGAAGATGGAAACTGTTGACGAGGAAGACAAGAGGTATCTGTATAATAGATACCTGCGGATTCTGGAAGTCGGCGTAAAAGCTGGCAATCCTAGAATCCGGTATAGCGTGCCGGAATTTGACGAAGAAAAGGAGGGGGAAGGATGAGAGACGAAAGATATGATTTGACCGGCGATATGGCTACCGCCAATGCGGATCGGTTGTATCGACCGATAGTCTGGAGTCTTAGAACTACCGTCAACGAAGATAAGGCCATGACTGTTATCCCGTACCGTTTTAATAGCCGAGATAATCCGGCAAAATTTCAGTTCACCATCTGTTTTGAAAAAAACCAGCTGATGAGACTGATTCCGGAAGGCGCGAACGTGTTTGCCCTGCCAAATCTGGCGGGCCAGGCCGCGAACGAAAGGGACCGACTGAGTCGTCAGATCGACAGAAAGCTCAAGGTCTTTCTGGCTGGGTTAACCAACCGGAATACGGCCTTAGGGCAGTGTCTGGATTTCTTTAGAACGGATGCAGAGATAGCATCAAGCCTGCGGAAAGCGGCGATGCTGGATGCATTTGTGACTATGCTGAGAAAGCCAAAAAGCTACGGAGAGCTCTTGGCTTGACTCCTTTCCCCCGGCTAATTATAGTCGGGGGATTTTTTGTTATCTGAAAATGCGCGGCGATATTCAAATTCACTCTTTACAATTCTTTAAAAATAGTCTAAAATGGTAGGGTAGAGTCTTGGAGCTGGTTTTATATTAGCGCTCCAACCGTAAATATAATAAAAAGGAGATAGAATGGCTAATTTTGACCGTTCAAAGCCACATATTAATGTAGGCACCATGGGTCACGTCGACCATGGAAAAACCACTTTAACTGCTGCGATTACTAACGTGCTAGCGAAGCGCTTGCCGTCGGATGTCAACAAGGCAGTTGCTTATGATCAAATTGATAACGCACCTGAGGAGAAGGCTCGTGGTATTACTATTGCGACTTCGCACCAGGAGTATGAGTCTGAGAAGCGCCACTATGCGCACGTAGATATGCCGGGGCACGCAGACTATATTAAGAACATGATTACTGGTGCTGCACAGGTGGATGGTGCTATCCTCGTGGTTGCTGCGAATGATGGTCCTTTGCCTCAGACGCGTGAGCACGTACTTCTCGCACACCAGGTAAACGTACCAAAGATTATCGTATTCTTGAATAAGATGGATCTCGCTGATCCTGAGCTCGTTGAGCTAGTAGAAATGGATGTTCGTGAGCTATTGAATAAGTACGGCTTTGATGGCGACAACGCTCCTATCATCAAGGGTTCTGCTACTAAAGCTCTCGAGGGCGATAAGGAAAACGAGGATGCTATCATGGAGCTCGTTCACGCAATGGATGAGTACTTTGATATCCCTGAGCACGATCTTGATAAGCCATTCCTAATGCCAATCGAGGATGTCTTCTCGATTAAGGGTCGTGGTACGGTTGCTACTGGTCGTATCGAGCAAGGTGTCGTTAAATTGAACGACGAAGTCGAAATCGTCGGTCTGCGTGACACTCTGAAGTCGGTCGTTACTGGTATCGAGGCCTTCCACAAGACTTTGGATCAGGGTCAAGCTGGCGATAACGCTGGACTTCTCCTTCGTGGTATCGAGCGTGACCAAATCGAGCGTGGTCAGGTGATTGCTAAGCCTGGTACTATTACCCCACACACTGAATTCGAAGCACAGGTTTACATCTTGAAGAAAGAGGAAGGCGGACGCCACACACCATTCTCCAAGGGTTACAAGCCACAGTTCTACTTCCGCACCACTGATGTGACTGGTGAGGTTGAACTTCCTGCTGACAAGGAAATCGTAATGCCAGGCGACCAGGTTACCTTCAAGGTTAAGTTGCTCGCTCCAGTTGCGATGAATGATCAAGACCGCTTCGCTATCCGTGAAGGTGGCAAGACCGTCGGTTCTGGTGTTATCACTAAGGTCATCAAATAGTTTTGGGCTTTCTTGGTAAAGAAACCTAGTATAGAAAAAGTCAGGCGTACGTCCTGACTTTTTCTAGTTAATAAAGCTGCAGCGGCTATTGCTTTAGTATGCACCTGACAGCTTCGCCATTGTAGCGAGGCATGCCTTTTTATTATTAGCCCAATAATCGCTACGCCATTCTAAATGGCGTGCGGACGTTTTCATGCTATGACCTTTAGCACTTTTATTGTAACATGTATTGCTTTGGCTGGCAATAGGTTTTTATTATGTCTTGTTGCATAATTCGCAGTATTTTGGGAGCTCCGCAATGTGGTAATCTGCTGCCTTCGGCAGATTGTTGCGTCGTCAGAAGACTGAAAAACAAGTTTTTCGTCTTCTTCCTTCTGACAATTGATTTTACCACATTGCTCCGCCCCTACGGCGGCAAAATGTAAAA
>JAFWHP010000017.1 GCA_017515125.1 Candidatus Saccharimonadota bacterium
AATCTTCAATGTTTTATCACATTTGTTTGATTGTTGCCACCATTATAGCACGAGCGTGATATTTTGTCAATATAGTTATGGCAAAAGTGTTGGTTTACAGGGGTAGGAAATGTAAGAAATTGTCGAAGGGGGGTCGACAAAATGGCGAATTTTATTCAGATTATAAAAATTTTATTCACTAAAAAATCATATCACGCATAAAGCTTACGAGTAAAAATAGCGCAGCATAAGCCTTTTTATCATTCGCTGCTGAGCCACCTGCGAAGGTTCGTCTGGCGAATCCCGTCGAAGCTATTTTCCTCCTGATCTAGAGATAGGACCATCTTAGGATAATTGTCGTCAATCTCGCGTAAAGATGCTAGTTCTCTGGCTCTTGTGTCCTCACTTCGCATTGTTTCGCATATTTGATAATACTTTATTTCGCCGCTACTGTACTTTGCAACGAAATCTACTTCTTTGCCACTCTTAGTTTGGCCTACAAACACCTGGCATCCTCGACGCAATAATTCGAGATAAACCACATTTTCCAACGCTCTTCCTATATCGAAGGCTTCGCCCCTGGCGATTAAGACGTTCCTGAGGCCAGTGTCTACTAGATAATACTTTTTTTGGGTTTTTAGGAGTTCTTTGCCTCTTATATTGAAGCGCTGGGCTGGGTATAAAATAAATGCTTCCAGGGCGGCTTTTAAATATTGTTCTACGGTATCGCTCGACACTCTTCGGTAATTATTACAGAGATAATCTGCGACTTTTTTCGCAGAGAACCCATTACCGATATTATCAAAGGCATAACTCATGACCCTGGTTAGCATTTCTGAATTACCTACCCTCGCCATAATATCCTTCAAAACTACAGTATTATAAACCCCCTCTAGATATTCCACGACTAAATTTTCGTCAGGTAAAAAATCTACTGCCTGCGGCATACCACCGTATCTTAAATATTGCATCAGCCGGCTATCATTATCGTCTTTTATCTGTTTAGTATATTCTTTATACGAAAAAGGTAGCATCCTAACTTCGAATTGCCTACCAGAGAGCAGTGTAGAAAGCTCCGATGATAGAAAATATGCATTTGAGCCGGTAATATATAAGTCAACATTGGGCTTTACGTATAAACTATCGACCATTTTTTCCCATTCGTTTATATTCTGGATTTCGTCTAGAAAGATATAATTCATTTCCGCTTTCGCTAGATTTGCTTCGATTTTATCATGGATTTTCTGCCAGTCTTCTTCATATGCGCCACTGCTTTTTTCTTCAAAGTTATAGAATTGCGTTCTTTTTTGGCTTACGCCACTCGACAAAATTTCATCCCTAAATTGACGAAGCAGGGTAGACTTCCCTACTCGGCGCATCCCGGTAATGACTTTAATTAGCCTTTTGTCTTTTACGGCTCGGAGCTTTTCGAGATATTGAGTCCTTAATATTTCCATGGCTCGATTATAGCAAAAATAGTTTAATTTGTCTATGAGTTTTTCGTCATTTCACGAAAAACTTTTGAATTTTCGGAGTTTTTCGTATGTTCGGGGAAAAGTATTTATTTTTGAGATTTTTGTTGTTCTGTGGAGGGACTAGCGGTACTCTATTATTGAAATGGATTTGGTTTCATGATTTGGCTTCGCGGCAAGAAAAAGCCCCCGGGATATACCCGAGGGCACTGAGAGGGCTAACCCCAAGAAAGCTTTAATTTACGCCGCGCAGATGCGCAATCTGCAAGATAAAGATTAATCAAGGTCTGATATGGCAAACCAGTTCTTTCGGACTGCTCTCTGAAATAATCTATAGTGTCGTTGTCGATATTAATCGTAATCTGTTTCTTGAGGCGTTTAGCATAGGGGTTTTTACGAGGGTTTAAGCTCGTGATGTCATATTCTTCTCTCATTTAATTATTTCTCCTTGACCATTATAACTATCCATCTCACGCTTAGTGGCCCGCCGAGCGGAGATAATACGAATTACTTCATCCTTACCACGATAACAGTGGCTAACGATACAGATATGGGCTTTCCGGCTAATCCCTAGAATTAAGAAACGCTTCCCTCTCTGAATGATCTGGATCGTCTAAGAGAAGTGCGTTCGCATCGTAAAATACCGTGGAGGCTTCTTCGAAGGAAATTCCGTGCTTTGCGATATTGATACGATTCTTATTCTCATCCCATTCGAAATGTATTATAATTATATTATACTTATAATATAATTATTGTCAAGATGAATCTGGTTTCATAATTTGGCTTCGCGGCAAGAAAAGCCCCCGGCGATACCGAGGGCGTTGAGCATTTGAGCAAATAGTTTTTTAAGGTGAACTACCACCCCTAACCTTTTACGCTTTATCCTTTGCTATCTATGCGGAGCAAGCGACGGCTCGTTTCTCCGCTACTTAGCGGAGACGAGGTTAGGGACCATATTAACTCCGCTTGTTGCCGGTTTTTAATGTGGGCGGTGCCACAACAAATGGAAGTTACGCAGGTTCTTCCTTGCTCCACTCGGGAGTTTCGGAAAACTTGGACCGGTCACGCCAATCCTGAGGGTTATTGTGGAGATACTCCACATATACCTCCCTGGTGGCAGCCTCGTAGACCAGCCTCTTTTTATTGAGACGGTCATAGAGGTCAAAGGTTTCTAAGATGACCCTCTCTGCCTCAGCGATGAGGCTAGGGTTGACGCCGTCGTTGTCGGCGGTGTCGAACATCCTAAGCCATCGACAGGTCTGACGGACCTCGGTTGCAAGCCCTGGAAGTGGCATAAGGTATGCCGTATACCTATTCCACCCAGCACTATAGGTTTTCTTGATTCTATAGTGTTGCTGGGGATCGATGCCACCTGCACGGCGAGCGTCGAGGTATTTCAGCCCAGTTTCTTCTGGTGCGGAGCAGACCACCTTGGCTACATTATAGCAGTCAAGGCCCGAAATCAGATCGGTGTCTATCGCTGGGTAGATGACAGAGAATTCGGAACCGTCTTTCGCAATAAGCGAAATCCGGTTGAATTCTGAGTTTCCGAGCACACACCTGCACCTTGCATACCACAGTGCATCTCCAATTCTCTTGGCAATACACTGCGGGTCATGCTCCTGCCGGTAGGCTTCTGCCTCTGCCGCCTTCTTCTGTTCCTCGATCTTTTCACGGTGCTTGATACCATGTTCGTCGAGTGGGAAGGCGTCGAGGTATTTGCCGATGTCGGCGCGCTTCACAATGAAGTAGTGCGCACCAGACATCGAGTAATCCGCTATCGCCATCTGGTCGGCGTAGTGGAGCGGATAATCTCCGCCCGGGATGTTAACGGGACGGACACCTGCATTGTGCAGGGCTGCCCTCAGCCTCGGCCAGCGATTCACCGTATTGGTGACCTTCTTGCCGGGCTTTGCTTCGATAGCCTGACGGAGATGGAAGAATCCACCTTTGCAGGCTTCCCCCTCACACCAGGCATCAACTCGAAAACGGTATTTGCCATTGCCGAGGTCCTCCAGAAGCGGGACCGCAGTCTCGCCGAGGATGTGCTTTACGATGACGACCTGATCTTTCACGATTTTCTTCATTTGTATTCCCTCCATAATAAGTGTTTTGTTCTCCGAAAAATGCGATTATCTTTCCATGGTTTAGATATAATTAAATAGGAATAATAAACGCCTTTTTCTTTGAACGGTTTCACTGCCCTTATGAACAGCGTACGGCTAACCTTCTAGATTAGCTGTGCGCTGTTCATAGGAAGGAGGAATGAAAAACTGCGTAAAACTAATTGTTAATGTTCTGCTCTTTGATCGTTTGTTAGCGATTCACGAGCAGAGCTGGAGGAATAAACTGGTCAAGTGGTTTATTCCCTCGGCTCAGCCCGTGCATATCAGACTGAGTTTATCCCACCCTGAATGTGCCCACCCAAGGTTATCAGGATATTTAAATGCATAATTACTAAAGGTTCTTTAATACCGGTATAGGAAGAAGTATTATAGATCTATTACTTCCCTGCTCACCCTACCATGATATTAACTCTGCGCAATCTTCAATGTTTTATCACATTTGTTTGATTGTTGCCACCATTATAGCACGAGCGTGATATTTTGTCAATATAGTTATGGCAAAAGTGTTGGTTTACAGGGGTA
>JAFWHP010000018.1 GCA_017515125.1 Candidatus Saccharimonadota bacterium
CAACTAAAGGTGGAGTTATATGAAAGTTATTGGACTTGATGTTGGCGAAAAAAGGATAGGCGTAGCGAAGGCCGATTCCAATACTAGAATTGCGGTGCCAGTAGGGTACGTCGTGGTTGATGGAACGGAATGGCAACAGATCTCACAAATTGCTCGGCTAAATAATACTAATTTATTCGTAGTCGGATTACCGCGAAGTAATGAGGGAGCGGAGACGGCGCAATCAATATATGTTAGAGATTTCGTGAAAAAACTGACGGAATTAATACCAGGTGCTAGAGTGCGACTCCAAGACGAAAGTTTGACTTCCGTAGTAGCGGAAGAGCGTTTGAAGCAACGCAAAAAACGTTACGAGAGGGGCGACATTGATGCAGAAGCAGCCTCAATTATTTTGCAAGATTTTCTAGAAGGACTTGGCAGAGGAGCTAAGGAAACTTCGACTGAGCCCGACAATGATGGCCCAAAGCCAAATAGGAGCGAAAAAAGCCGCAAAAAACATAAAATGGGCGGAGTCGCCGTAACGATTATTGCCTTATTGGTAGCAGGGCTTATCGCGGGCGGAGTGACATTTGGTATTGTCTGGTTTAAGAATCAGCGAGCAAAAGAGAGGGAGGAATATTACCGTCAGCTCGAATCCGAAATGGAGGCCAAAACTTTTAATTTCACTATTCGTCCTGGAGAAACTATTTATGAGATAAAGAAACAGCTGGCCGAGGTTGACAGAAATGGTGGACAAACGGAAGGGGAATTACTGCCTAAATACACCGAAGCGGAAATAGAGGCTGGTTTTGCTGCGAATTATGATTTTAGCTTCCTGAAAGAGCGGCCAGAAGGTGCGACTCTAGAGGGGTATCTCTACCCGGAAACTTACAATTTCTACGGAAACGCAACAGTTGAGGATATTTTAAAGAGGTTCCTTAGCAAAATGAATGAAGTGATTTCTCAGAACGATTTGATAGCTAAATATCAGGCGCATAATTTATCGTTATTCGAAGGGATTACGCTCGCCTCAGTCGTCCAAAAGGAAGCCCCGGCCTCCGAGCAGGCAACGGTGGCGCAGGTTTTCTTGTCGCGCTTGTCTCATGGGATTCCGCTCGGTAGTGACGTAACAGTGTCTTACGCACTCGACACTGTTGATCCAAGTAGGAGTACGTATTCCGATAATGCCGCTGCCCTTAGTGTAAACTCCTGCTACAATACGCGTCTGCATGGGGGCCTGCCATGCGGGCCAATCTCTAATCCGGGGCTTTCTGCGCTTCTGGCAGTCGCTAATCCATCAGACACTTCTTATCTATATTTCTTGACAGGAGATGACGGTATGATGTATTATAGTTATACAGAGTCTGAGCATAATCAGAATATCTACAGTCATTGCCAGGAGCTCTGTAACGTTTCATTATGAGAAAACAACGTAAACGATCTAACTTTGATTGGTTAAAGAAGTCTTTGCCTTATGTTTTGGTTGCCATAGTGGTGCTTGGGATTGTTTTTTGGGGGTCATTAGACAAACGCAATAACGAAGTTAGTCTAAGTCTGGATACTTTTGCGTCAAATGATTATGACGTGTCGGTTGATCAGATGTCCGAATTATATGTAGTGGCCGATCTTTCGGATTCTTTGGGGCTAGCATCCGCTACTGACGTGGCTTCGAACTACGTTATCACCACCACAATGCACGATTCGGGGCAGACATCCGCCAGTAAGCTAGAAAAACCGAATCTGACTAACGTCGCCTCTTCACGTGGCGTAATCGAATACGTAGTAAAAGAAGGCGAGACGCTCGAATCTATTGCCGCAGAGCGTGGGCTAACAACTGATCAGATTCGCTGGTCAAATGGGATGAAAACTACCGAAGTTTCGACTGACACTGCACTATCCCTACCAAGTACTCCCGGTATAGTGTATACAGTAAAAAGTGGCGACACGATTGAATCTATTGCAGAAAAATACGGTTCAACGGCGGCAGAAATTACGGCGCTGAACGATCTTGAGGTTAGTGGAATTTCAGAAGGGGCTAAAATTATTATCAAAAATGGCTCTTTGCCTGAAACAGAACGGCCAGAATATGTTCCGCCAGTGGTCGTAAGGAGATCGACCTATACATACCTCGGTAATACCTCGGAGCGACAGAATATGCGCTCGGAAGGTTATCGATACGATATTGGTGGCGGTCAGTGCGTGAACTGGACGGCTTATAAACGACCTGATTTGGTTGCTAGAGGTGTGACTGGGAACGCTAACTATTGGGATGACTCGGCTCGAGCGGCGGGAATTCTGGTCGACCGCACTCCGGCCGCCGGGGCGGTTTTCCAAACCGATTCGGGATGGGTCGGCCACGTCGGCTACGTCGAGGCAGTGAATCCGGACGGCTCGATTGAAGTTACCGAGATGAACTATGGGTATACCCCTTATCGAGTAGTAAGATCTACTATCCCCGCCAGTGCGGTTGGCAACTTTAACTACATTCATTAATTATTTCATGATTCATAAAAGCTATATTAAAGCGTAAGTTCGAGCGATTTCGCCTTAATGCCTAAATTATGGTATAATAGCGGTATGTTTGTAGATATTGCGAAAGTTAGTTTGAAAGCGGGAAAAGGCGGAGATGGAGCTGTTTCTTTTCGGCGGGAAATATATATTCCAAAGGGTGGTCCTGACGGAGGGGATGGAGGGAAAGGAGGGGATATTGTTTTTCGAGCGGACAAAGATACTGATACTTTGGTAGATTTTCGTTTTACACCGATTCTGACTGCCGAAAATGGCAAAAATGGTTCAGGAAAGCGGTCGGCCGGCAGAAGCGGAAAAGATTTAATCGTAGACGTGCCAATTGGTACGATTGTTAAAAAGAACGGCGAGATTATAGCCGATTTTGTTCATGACGGACAGACCGTCATAGTTGCAAAGGGCGGCTCTGGCGGGTTCGGCAATGCCCATTTTAAAAGCTCCACCAGGCAAGCTCCTCTTATCGCTGAAATCGGAGAGCCTGGCGAAGAGTTTGAGGCAGAGCTGGAGCTAAAAAGTATGGCGGATGTTGGGCTCGTAGGATTACCCAACGCTGGAAAGTCGACATTTTTGTCAGTGGTATCGAATGCGAAGCCCGAGATAGCCGATTATGCTTTTACGACTCTAGTCCCTCAGCTCGGCGTTGCAACAGTAGATGATCATGATTTGTTAATTGCTGATATTCCAGGGCTGATAGAGGGGGCGTCAGAGGGGAAAGGTTTGGGACATGAGTTCTTGAGGCATATAGAGCGTACTGCCGTACTGCTACATTTAATAGATGTATATAATGATGATGCGGGGGAAACTTACAAAGTAATTCGGGCCGAGCTTGAGAAATACGGAGATTTAGCCTCTCGACCAGAAATAGTTGCGCTAACCAAGTGTGAAGGGGTGGATTCGGAAATTATCGAGATGCAAATGGCTTCGATACTAAAAACTAACCCTCATGCGAAAGTCTTCGCGATTTCGGCTTCGGCCCACCTGGGTTTGACTGAATTATTGCGAGAATTATATCAGAAGAAAGTCGAAGCTCTTCCAGCGAGACAGGTCTCGACCGAGCAAGATGTGACACCAGCAGAGCAAAACGAGAATAGTTTTAGTGCTGCTACTGACGACATTCCGACCATTTCGCTGAGCCCAGAGGCACTAAAAGACACATGGGAAGTATCAAAGATTGATGAAGAGAGGTTTTTGGTAACTGGCGAAAAGATTGAAAAATTTGCTCGGAGAACTGATCTTAATAATTATGCCAGCGTCAACCGTTTAAGGGATATTCTGAAGAAAATGGGAATTAGAGGCGAGCTAACTTCGCTCGGTGCTAAGCCAGATTCCATCATTGTGATAGCAGACAAAGAGTTCACACTAGTCGAAGACTGGTAAAGATATTACTCAGAATTGATAATCTGGATAAGTTTTTCGATACGATTTTCGCGGTCAACGCTGTCGATACTTTGTTCGAGCGGCATTTCTTGCTTTAGAATATAGCTTTTAAAACCGTAGTAATCTTCGGTCACTGCGGGGTCTTTTTCGTATATACAAATACTGTGTTTGGTAAAATTGTATCCTTTCTGGCCAATTACTAAGATGTTTTTCTTGGCATGAAAGTATTCCAGATAAAGGTATTTCTCGATAGACTCCTGAGCGGCCTTTAGGAACGGGCTATAGGCACTTTCGCTGCAACGGCTCTTGGTCGTAATAACGAGTGAATCGTAATTGCCGACCGAGAAGTACTTTCCATAGTAGTCATTGGGTCGGAAAGCCGAATATTTGATATAATAGTATCGCCAATTATAGTCCTGATTCTTTTCGCATTCGATAAGAAAATGATCAATAATTCCGTCTAGGATTTCTTCAGAGAAATTACGTGAGCTTTTTAGCAGCGCTAAGAGTGTAGCTTTTGTATTTTCGTAGCCCTCGTTAGAACCATGATGAAAAAGCGTACGCCACGAGTTCAACTCTGAGCTGGAGCCCAACTGATACTGTAAAGTGTAGCGCTTTTCTTTTTGGGCATAATTATTAATCGCCATCAATGCGCAATTGACTTTATCGAGAGAGCATTGAAATAAATCGGTAAATCTAGGGAACAGTTCAACATTATCTACTCCAACTATGCCGATCTGCCCATAAAGTAAATCATGGTCTTCGAGTCTGAAGAGGACTGGTGCGATTTCTGGATGAGCGTTAGTAAGCCAAAGCTTGGAGGACTCTTCCTCTAATTGATACGCGTTGAAGGACGGCGTGTCGTCGCGATTAATCTCGCCCTTTAGAATTATGCTGTCGATTTGTCGCAAGATGGCTGGCATACGGTTACCGCCGACACGATTTTCATTATCACTTATTTCGTCGGCGGAATTTTGAATTAGATTATTCACGATACGGATGCGACGCCTAAAGTCCTCCTCTGACAAGACCGCGCGGCGAGTAATGAGAAGTGTAAAAGCATAGAAAAGGGCCAACTTTGGTAAAGTATACTTTTCGCTAATAGCGGCATCACCAAAGAGATCAAGATTATTATTGTAGGCACGAGCGCTTAGTTTAATCTTGCCATCAAAGTTGAGAAAGGTGAGGTATTGGGTAAAGAAGCTTTCTAGCGGTTGGTTTTTGGCGATAGCAGCCCAGCCGTCAAAGAAAGATTCGAGAAAAGAAATATTTGAAGCGACATCCTTAGAACGGTAATTAAAGTATTCATTTAGGAGCCAAAAACTATCGACGTCTTTACCGTTTAGGGTGTCGCCAGAACGATAGCAAATAATCTGGCACACGAGGTAAAATAGTTTCAGAAATCTCTCGTCAATGGTATTTGCAGCATCTTTGTACGACCATAGCAAATCAGTCCAGGTACTATCGATCTTGAGAGCGATTCGCTTGGCGGTTTCTTGACTGGTTTTTTCGAGCTCGCTTTCAAATTCAGCCTTGAAATTCTCAAATTCAGTCAGTTGTTTACCGCGAGAATTCATCTTGATATATAATTCGTCGGTCAG
>JAFWHP010000019.1 GCA_017515125.1 Candidatus Saccharimonadota bacterium
CATTGTTATGATTATGGTTGCGTAAATAACGGAATATGCTGTCAATGAAATGGTTATGATTGCAATAACCTTTATCAATGTTACTGCTTATATTATTGTAATTGCTACTGCGATTCGTGTTGGTGCTATGGCACTTCATGATGACTCCTTTTTTACATTTACAGCCTAGAAGTACCCCAAAACAAAACGGCACCGTCTAGGTGCAATTGTTCGATATGCGTACCAGATTAGTATTAATCAAATAGGCACTCGGACTCCTAAACGGGGCCGTTTAATGTCTATTCGAAAAATCTAACTAAAATAACTGGTACGACTTTTATGTCATATCGAACAATTGCATTTTTATTATAGCACGTAGCTCGCGCGCTTTTCAAGTCTTGATATTTCTCAATTTTATTGTCTTGAATCAGTGCTGGTTTTATTTCCAGAAGGCGCGACCGTCGATACGGACATCAACATATTCGAAATCACTAATTCCCTCCCCTGCCAGATAGCGAAGCATCCGATCGATATCCTCGGCAGTGACGCCGGCACCGCGGTCGATAGTGGTCTTGAAATAGCCATTATGGCCATCAATGTAGAAATCGACTTCACGAATGGCGCCTACTGGAATGACGGCTTTGGTGGGTTGATAACCGAGATTTCGCAGATCTGATTCTAGATTTGCAATGTAGGTCTTCATCCGAGAGGTAATTTTGCCGTCATTTCCGTTTGTAGACGCATCAACTATTTCGATAGTTGGCTCCTCTAAAGCGATCGGCTCTGGCTCGAGGTTTGCGATTGGCTCCTCGGCGGGGGGAGCGAAAAAGATGCGAGCTAAAACAAACAAAATAACAATAATCGCGGCAAAAGCCAAACTGACAACGATAACGCGATTGCGGTTTTTGCGTTTGTCCTTTTCCCTGGCGGCGACACGCTCGCGTTTGGTTTCGAGACGCTCGCGTTTCTCGCCGATAGTCCGGCCAGTGACAAACGTGGATTTTTTATGTTCGCGGCGATTAGCAAGCTTCGGTTTGCCGATAGACTCAGCCGAATTGTCTTTGGGACGGTTTTTGGCGTTTTCCTCATGAGAAAGCTCTTCGCCACCGCTATTACTAAAGTCTTCGAAATCCGCCTCGTCGTCTACAGAGATGCGTATTTTATCATTCGCCTGCGTATCGCCCGGCATCTTCCCACCCTGCGGCATTAGACCTCCTCCAGAATTAGCTTGGCTAGGCGCTTTGTCGCGTCAGGACGAGCCTCGGAATGAAGGCGGTCAGCCATGTCGGCGCGAAGGCGGGGGGATTTGACGAGATGACGAATTTCGGTTAAGAGTAGGCTGGGGTCTTTGACCATTTTCAAATCATTTACCATACTAACGGCTTTCGCATCTACGAGTCGCTCGGCGTTCTTAACTTGATGCCCGCCAGGAAGAGGGGCGAATGGAACCAAAATGACTGCTTTTTTGAGGCTGGCTAGCTCAGCAATTGTAGTGGCGCCGGCGCGAGAAACAACAACGTCGGCGGCGCCCATCAACTCATTCATGGTAGTGTTAAATTCCCACATGCGGAAGTTCGATTCGAGAGAAGCTTTCTCCCAATTCTCGTATTTTTTAAGATCTACCATGCTTTCATAGTGTTTACGACCTGCAACGAGAGCGACAGAAGTAAACTCTAGAAGCTCGGGGAGGATAGCACGAGTGGCTTCGTTTAGGTTTTCGGAGCCCTGGGAGCCGCCCGTAATAACAACGAGAGGTTTGTCGGGATTAAATGAAAAGGCTTTTTTAAGAGAAGCTTGCTTTGTCTGGCTAACGGCTTTAAACTCGGGGCCAACTGGGATGCCGGTCCAAACGTAATTTTTATGAAGCGCCTGGGTTTCTTCCGAAATCGGCATGCCGAAGGCAACTTTTTTAGCTTTTTTCATTAAAATGCGATTCGCTAGACCAGCGACAGTATCAGACTCATGGATAATGTAGGGGATTTTAAAAAATCTAGCAACGAGGCCGGTCGGGAGGCAAGTGTAACCGCCTTTTAAAAAGATAACATTTGGGCGATTTTTCTTTGGGAGGAGACGGAAAAATGAGGTCAATAGTCCTGCGAGAAAACCTAGAAATCCAAGAAAATTGCCAAGAATGAGGTCTTTTAGGGTAATCCCAAAATGGATGAAATAGTCCTTTAGCTTCCAGCCAGAGTAACGATGGAATTTGCCGGAGGGGGTACGACGGACACGAATGTATGGCGTCCTCTTTCGACGGGCCTCCTCGCCCCATTCGACACCAATTTCGGTAGTTAGACGCGTGACATTTTTATAATACTTAAAGTCAGTCCAAAATTCAACCTCGGCGCGGGGTTTTTGGTCTAATATCTCACGAACTACGGCGACTGCTGGTGTGATGTGCCCCCCGGACCCGCCGCCGATTACTAATATTTTCATGTTTTACAATAACCTCTCTACTAGTATAACACGAAAGTTGGCAAACAAGGCCAATTGCGAAGGCAATAAAGATCATACTGGTGCCGCCATAGGAGAGAAGTGGAAGCGTAATGCCGGTCACGGGAACGAGAGCGGTCATTGCCATGATATTAACGACGACCTGGGCGAGAGTCCAAGAAAAGACACTGACGATTAAAATGCGGTCATTATCTTCACTGGTCCCTTCGGCGACTTTAAGCATCTGTGTCAGCATGATGCCAAAAACAAGCAAAACCAAGAATAGACCAACAAAACCGAATGTCTCGCCCATGATAGCAAAAACAGAGTCGTTGATAGATTCGGGGAGATAGCCTGTAGCCTGGACGGAGTTACCAATGCCTACGCCAGTAAAGCCACCGGTGCCAATGGCAAGCATAGCATTATCGATATGATAGGTCGAATCGGAACTGGCGGCACCAGTTAAAGTATCTATCCAAGCATTAACTCGTTCCATACGGTGCGAAGACGTAGCAACCGAACCGACGGCGATAGCGAGAACTAGGCCGACCATGATAAGGTACTGCTTGGTCGGAACACCAGCGACAAGCAAAGAGCCAAAGATGATAGCGATCAGCGCCACGCCGGTACCGAGGTCGCCCTGAGCAATTACCACAAGAAAGAGCGAAAGACCGCAAACGATTAGAAGCGGAAGCCAAAACTCACGCCATTTGCCGATAGTTCCCTCTTCTTTTTTACGAGAAAGAAAATCGGCAAGGTAAAGACAGAGAGCAAGCTTTAGAAATTCGGCGGGCTGAAAACTGATGGGGCCAAAATTGAACCAGCGGCACTCGCCAAGTTCGCATTTTGCCAGCGAGGAGTGGCTGAGTGCAAGAAGCCAGAGAAGCCCAGACAGAATAAGAGCAATAATCATGAGGGGCTTGGCGTATTTTCTGATATACTTATACGGAATAAGCTTGAATGCTGCAAAAAAGGCGACAATGGCCAAAACGACAGAACGGAGCTGGCCGATAAAGAAATAGTTGCTAGGGTAATCCGTACCATAAGTATTATTTAAAACGTTGGCGCGCATGGGGCCGATTGCATAGATAATAATCAGACCAAGTGCCATCAAGGCGAGAGTTGAAAAAACAATGGCGAGGTTGGATTTATGCTTGCGGGTTTTCATTTCTTGCCCCTCTTTCGCAGGTAATCAAAATGGTATCCCTCGGGACCGGAGTTTCTCGGTGCCGTCGGCCTCTGCCTTCCGGACATTAAATCGCACCTCCGGTGGCGGCCATAAATACCCCAATAATCGCACAGACTCCGGCAATTATCCAAAAGCGCATGACGATTTTGGCTTCGCCCCAACCTAGAGCTTCAAGATGATGATGGAGAGGAGCAGAGATGAAGATTTTGCGATGGAAGATTTTTTTACTCGCGAGCTGAATCAAACTTGAACCTGCCTCGACTACAAATGGAAGACCGATAATAGGCAAAAGCAGAAAGGCGTTAGTCATCATTGCGACGACACCAAGGCCTGCACCAAGAGCGAAAGAGCCGGTATCGCCCATCATAAACCGGGCGGGCGGGACATTGAACCAAATATAGCTAAGTAGCCAGCCAACCACCGTCATACAAAAGCCAAAAAGCATGTAATTCCCTTGGAAAAGTGCAATAATACCAAAAGCACCATAAGCAATCATGGAAAGGCCGCCCGAAAGACCGTCAAGGCCGTCGGAAATATTGACAGCATTACTCGTCGCTACAACGGCAAAGGCAAAAATCAAAATCATGCCGACCATGCCAACCTCAAGATTGCCAAGAAACGGAATTAAGATAGTCGTCCAGCCCAGTTTCGCAGCAAAAAACCAACCAAGCACTAAACCAACACCGGTAATAAGTGCAAATTTTACCGGCCCCCGAAGCCCAGCAGCACCGCGACCAGTACCGAAAATATTTATACAGTCATCTATCACGCCGACCAAAGCGCCGCCCAAAAAGCCAACCAGCGGCAACCAAGTCTGGCCCCTATCAAGATTAAAAATCCAAGTCACTGCAGTAACTGCAACTATACCAATTAAACCGGCCATGGTCGGAAAAACGTGCTTGAACTTATGGGCGTGAAGTTTACGCATTACTGGCAAATCCTTGCCATCAACAGTAGTCTGTTTCTGTTTTTTCCAGAATTTATACTTATAAGCAAAATGCGTATAAAATGGAGTCAAAACCATTGAAAAAAGGAAGCCGCCGACCGCCAGCAAGAGTCCGTAAAAAATTTCGTCGTTTAATGTCATAACCTTATTATACCATAGCCTGCGTAGTTTTTCGGAACCGACTGCTTAGGTTGACGACTTCCGCATCTCTCCCTCCGTCGGACGAAAGCCGCTACACGCCGGGCGGGGCTTCCTTCGGCGAATTTTACCAAAATTCACCTCGTCAGCACCCGCTCGGGTTCGCTTTATTCCTCCGGATGGAGAGATTCGG
>JAFWHP010000020.1 GCA_017515125.1 Candidatus Saccharimonadota bacterium
ATGACCAAGCAGCGGGCTCTGGTAAGTGGGTTAACACTGAATGGGCTACGGATGGGTTCAATAAATTCCGTTCTACTAGCACTAATGCTAAGGGTTACGAGGCGCCCTTATACTTTGTGCGTTCTGGCTACCTCGTTGGCACTACGCTCTTCTATTACGGGGCGATCGGCTACTTGTGGTCTAGTACGTCGCAGTATACTACTTTCGCTTACTACCTCGAATTCGGTTCAGGTGAATTCTACCCAGCGACTCAGGATGCTCGCTACTACGGGTTCCCCGTGCGCTGCGTCGCTCGCTAGCGCCCGGGTCCCCTCTAGTGCTATGCCGTTTTTGGAGTTTGTTTAGCGGTCGGTGTACTGAAAAAAAGACTTTTCATCTTGCTCTTGATATGATAATGTAGAGATAATACTAATAATGGTGGAGAAAGGAAAAAATGGTTAGGGAGATTGAGCCAGGCTTTCCCGATATTTCGAACAAGCAGTTTCAGAGGCTCAAACGTTCTTTGCAGAGCAGGGAGCGAATGAATAACAACTGCTTGTATCTAATACCCTGTTCTGGAGGAAAGGGTTGGTATGAAATGGCGGAGAACTCAGCATTAATATTCTACTATGAAATTGCGAAGAAGAAAGGTCTAAATTATAGATTCTTTGATGATTCGAGAAGCCTATATGATAAATACGAAATAGGTTATGTAAGGTTGTCGAATTTGAACGATTTGAGAATATGGCTGAAAGAAAGTAATTTGTATGACGAAGAGGGGAAAATTGATGGGATGATGGTCTATTTCGAGCTGAAGAGGACTTTTACGGAAAAAGAGCTGGAGAATTATCGATTGGTAGAGATGAAGCGACGTACGGACTTACTAGCGGTTGAACCAGCGAAAAATTTGGCGCCGGAGTTCTATCAGCTTGTTTTGTCTTTCGGGTCGAGATTGCATTATGTATGTAATGCAAAACTTGATAAGCTGGCTAGCAATACGTTAGGGCGCGCAGCTACGATGCTGATTGATGAGGTGCTGGAAGCGTATTATCAGATAACCTTTTTGAAATCTTCGCAGAAAGCAAGGATTGAAGAAAAATGGGTTTTGATACGTAAAGATTTGTATTTATTGTTGACTAAGATTAAAGTGATTTCTGATTTCTGTTTATTGGACTTTAGGTCTTGCATCTCATACTGTAGCACAGTGAGGAGGTTGATTGATTTGGCGGAAGAGCAGATAAAGAAGTTAATGAAGAATAAATAGGATAGAACGCGCATTGATATAATGCTTGGGTGGTTTAACGAATTGAGAGGAGTATAATATGGCAAAAAAGTCTTTGCCAGATGAACCAAATAAGGCATGGATTCAAAAAAGAATAAAGCAAGCACGACGAGATGCACTGCTAGTAAGGCAAAAGGAAGTATCGGTACCTGATTTAGCTAGATGTGGACGAGAGATTGCAAGGTATGGGAAAAAGCATTGGTTGCTTGGAGCGTTGATCGACGCTTTTTTTAAGGCAAGAAAGGGTAAACTGAAAACTTTTAACGAACACGCCTACGAGGTTAATTGGTATGAAAACCTTGATAAATTGGCGGACGTAATACTATCATGGATTTATAAACCGAGCGGGTCGATTTCTTTTGTAATATATGATCCGATGATTCGTGAAATATTTGCAGCACCATTCGTAGATAGGATTATACACCATTTCCTTTATGAGATGCAGGCGGGATGGTGGGACAGAAGATTTATCTACGATTCTTATAGCTGCCGGAACGGACGGGGAACGTTGTTTGGAGTTGAGAGAGTGCAAAAGATGATACGGAGTGCAACCAAAGGGATGACCGAGAAAGCCTATATTATTAAATTGGATGTGAAGGGGTATTTCATGTCATTGCCGAGAGAGAAGTTGTTTGAAAAAGTTGAATGGGGACTGCATAAGCAGTTTGGCGAAGTCGATATGACGGCCGAGCTGCGTTGGTTGCTTGAAGTTTGTTTGTTCTTGTGGCGACAGGTCTTAATGGATGACCCGGTGCCAAAATCGCATAAGCGTGGTAATAGGAGAAATTGGGACGATTTGCCGCCTGAGAAGAGTTTATATACGCGAGATCCAGGGCTGGGAATTGTGATTGGAAATCTGACGTCGCAATTGGTGTCGAATATTTATTTGGATGCGTTGGATAGATTCGTTAAATATGAACTGGGATATAAATACTACGGGAGATATGTAGATGATTTTATCATTATTGTGCCAGAAAAAGATTATGCGCGTGCGCTAAGGGACGTGAAAAGAATCGAGCAATTTCTAAAAGTTGAGTTGAATTTGACTTTGCATAAGAAAAAACGTTTCATCCAACCGGCCGATAAAGGTGTGAACTTCCTGGGTGCGAAAATTTATCCGTTTTGCATTTATCCGTCTAGCCGGTTGCAAGCAAAATTCAAACGTGAACTCTATGGTTACATTTATAGGGGTTGGAATAATGAAGATACTTTGACGTCGTATATGGGGATAATGAAAAATATGGATGCAGAGAATTTCGTCAAGGATATATTCGAAAAGAATGGTTTGGATTTCGCACTGTATCTGGAAAGCAAGAGCGCGAAGCGCCGAAAGTATGATGAAATACTGCAGGATTTGAAAAAGACCAGGAAGAAACAGCGGTGTATTAGATAGTTTTAGTCAGTGGTTATTCATAAAAAGGTCCGCTTGGCTGTTTGCCTGTTTTGGCTGATGATTTGAGTTAAGTAAAAATAACCCCTTTGCGAGTAGTATCCTATAAGCTGTAGTGCGTGAGCGCAACTTAGAGGAAACTAATTACGGGGGTTATTTTAGATGAGGGTAGACTGCCCTGTAATGATTGGGATTGGGCTTTCCGACCGCTAAACAAACTCCAAAAACGGCATAGCACTAGAGGGGACCCGGGCGCTAGCGAGCGACGCAGCGCACGGGGAACCCGTTGTTGCGAGCATTCTGATTCGCTGGGTTGAATTCACCTGAATTGAATTCGAGGTTGTAAGCGATAGTAGTATACTGCGACGTACTAGACCACAAGTTGCCGTTCGTCCCGTAATTGTAGAGCGTAGTGCCATTGAGGTTGCCAGAACGCACAAAGTCGCCACTACCATGCATACATGGGTAGCTTATAGTCTTGCAGTTCCTTAGAGCTACTGGACATGATTAGACTTATGAATAGTCCTAAAGACTTTCGTAAGTGGACCCATCCGGTCGGTGTACGACTATCAGCCGGGTGTATTCGAGTTTAATATCGAGCCCCTGATAGCATCTCCCCCTTTTATTGTACATTATTTTGTTGAAAAGTAAAACTCTATAGATGCGCAGGGTCTTGTTGCATAATTCGCAGTATTTCGGGAGCTCCGCAATGTGGTAATCTGCTGCCTTCGGCAGATTGTTGCGTCGTCAGAAGACTGAAAAACAAGTTTTTCGTCTTCTTCCTCCTGACAATTGATTTTACCACATTGCTCCGCCCCTACGGCGGCAAAATGTAAAATTTTGCCTTTACGTCCCTCAATACTGACGAATTATGCAACAAGGCCGATGCGCAGAGAATTGGACTTGAGTATCTCGGGATTTGGGTGGAGGTGGGGAGATAGTTATGATATAATGGTAGTATGAATGAACAAGAGGTACAAAATAAAAGGCGGGATAATGAAGAGGAGG
The DNA here is from genome assembly GCA_017515125.1 of Candidatus Saccharimonadota bacterium. Classification (GTDB taxonomy): domain Bacteria; phylum Patescibacteriota; class Saccharimonadia; order Saccharimonadales; family Saccharimonadaceae; genus Nanosyncoccus. The sequence continues at coordinate 3,660 of JAFWHP010000020.1, forward strand.
CGACCGAGAATCGGGCGCGGATATTGGGGTTTCCATATCTAGATACGAGGAAGTTTGAGAATGAGATTCCGCTAGTACCGGGACTTTTGGATGTTGAGCAGATGCATCGGGATTTTATTATACCTTTGCAGAATGGGATTGGTGGACAACATTATCAGTTCATGATTACGAGTCAGACGCCGAGGTCGGCGATTCAGAAGATTCGTGATGAGTATGTCAGTGAGGGGGAGAAGGCGGATTTGTTCTTGATTTCGGGGTCGGCATATAAAGTATTTATGCTGAGATATGACCCGCCGAAAGAGGTGCATTATGACGATATTAAAATCGCGGGCGAAGGGGATTCGGCGACGATTGCTGAGGTGTCGCAGACTTTGGCAACGGTGTCGACGGAGAAAGTGTTTGATTACTTAATTGACCAGGCGGATAAGTTGGGGGCATCAGACATCCACATTGAAAATATGCGAAATGAGATTCGGATTCGGATGAGGGTGGATGGATTATTGCACCCAGTGGCGAATATTGATCGAGATAGATACCGTATCTTTATGGGGGAGCTTTCTTCGCGGGCAGATGTGTCGACGGCATCAAATCAGCCGCAGTCTGGGCATATGCAGAGGGAGATTCATCGGGATGGGGCTTCGCACTTACTTAACATTCGTGTCGAGACGATTCCGACAATGTATGGGCAGGATGCGGTGCTGCGTTTGTTTAACTTCGACGAGTCGCTGCTTAACCTTGATCTGCTCGGGCTCTCTACGGAAGAGAAATCGGAGATTGATAGTGTAGTTTCGCACCCGAGAGGGCTAGTGCTGATGGTCGGTCCGACGGGGTCTGGTAAATCGACGACTTTGTACTCAATGCTAAATGCTCTGAACACGACTGACCGGAAGATAATTACGCTTGAGGATCCGATTGAGTATGGAATTACTGGTATTTCACAGATTCCGATTCATACAAATGATGGGGGGTCGTTTGCGGAAGGGCTGCGTTCGGTGCTGCGCTTGGATCCAGACGTAGTGATGGTTGGCGAGATTAGGGATGGCGATACGGCGAAAACGGCGATTCAGGCTTCGATTACGGGGCATCTCGTACTTAGTTCTTTCCATGCAAATTCGACTTCGGCGGCGTTTGCGAGGATGATTGATCTTATTGGTGTGAATCCGATTTTCTCGAGTTCGATTCGGTTGATTATTGCGCAGAGGCTAGTCAGGCGATTGGCAGATACTAAGAAGGCGCGTCCGGCGACTGAAGCGGAGGCGAGGTATATTCGCGAGGCGATGAAAACGGCTGCGCCGGAGAAGCTGGAGGGAATTGATCTTGATAATATTACACTTTATGATCCGGTAGTGTCGGCCGAGCATCCGTTTGGATATGATGGGCGGCTAGTGATTATGGAGCAACTTATCGTTGATGAAGAAATTCAGAAATATATCCGAGGGGATGTAGCAGACATTAATACGAATGAAATTGAGAAAACTGCAATGTCTAGAGGGATGCTAACTTTGGAGCAGAAGGGGATTATCGCGGCACTTAAAGGAAACTCGACACTTTCTGAGGTATCGAGAGTAATATAAGGAGTGATTTTGATTTGGTAGGCTCGACTGGAATCAACTTTTGCTTCGCAAAAGCTGTCAGTCGGGCGTCACCTCAAAAAATCGCGAGCTTTCGCTCTCGATTTTTACTCGGTTCCTACGACTGGCGAACCAGCATGGTAGGCTCGGCTGGAATCGAACCAGCATTGTATCCTTAGAGGGGATATGTCCTATCCGTTGAACGACGAGCCCGTAGGTGTATACTATTATACACTATTCTTCGGGTTTTCGCAATTTGTAATAAATGGAAGGGGCGAAACGAATGGGGGCGAGGAACTTTTGGGCGCCATCTTCCATTTTGACGAGGTTCTTGGTGCCGAAGAGTTTCTTTAGGCCTTTGCTGCGGAAATTGGAGACGGAGAGGACTTTCTCGGTATTAAAGCCGGTGGAGTTGATGATTTCCTCGGCGTATTTCGGATGGTAATTATAGAAACCGTCTTTGCTGATTTCTTTGTAGTTCGCAACTTCCTTGCTCCAGGGGTTTACTTTTGAACGGCCAGTGATGAAGCGAGCCATCTTTGGGAGGGTGCGCTTATTTGCAACCTCGATAACTGCAACGCCGCCTGGCTTGAGAACGCGATAAAGTTCCTTGAAGGCTTTGTCTAGGTGCTTTAGATGATGGGTTACGCGAATCATCATAAGACCGTCTAGCTCTTCGTCTTTGAAGGGGAGCTTGTAGATGTCGCCGGCGCGAGTTTCTATGCGGTCGCCGTAAATCTCCTTGGCTTGCTCTAGCTCGGTTTTGGAATAGTCAAAAATTATGACTTTGCGGGCGCGCTTTAGATATTCGTTTGCTAGGCGACCGTAGCCACCACCAATGTCGGCGAATTTCTCCATGCGTTTCGGGAGGAGTTTGCGAATCGCCATGCGATCGGCTTGGTCCTCGTACTCGCGGTCGGCGTTATCCCAGAACTCTTTTTTATAATCATAACCGTTATAATCGGAAACTACTTTTTCACTCATAATAATAATTATATCATATTAATCTTCTTCTTCGACGATTGCTAGATGGGATTCGTCGAGCTGGAGTTGGTCGACGGTGGAGGGGGAGTTCATCATGAGATCTACGCCAGAGCCGTTTTTCGGGAAGGCGACGACGTCACGGATATTCTCGACCCCCTCGAGAACCATGAAGATGCGGTCGAGACCGGGGGCGCAACCGGCATGGGGCGGAGCGCCGAACTTGAAGGCGCTAAGCATGCCGCCGAATCGTGATTCGACGTATTCATTATTATAACCGAGGATATTAAAGACTTTATACATAATCTCGGGATTGTAATTGCGGACGGCGCCAGAGCAGACTTCGTAACCGTTCATGACACAATCGAACTGGTCGGCTTTGATTTCGAGTTTTTCTTGGTCGGTCTTGGCTTGTTCGAGAGCATCTAGACCGCCTTTGGGCATACTGAAAGGGTTGTGGCCGAAATCGAGTTTCTGCTTTTGCTCGTCCCATTCATAAAATGGAAAGTCAATAACCCAGCAATAGGCAACTTCTTGGGGATTCTTAAGACCAAAATGGTCTGCAAAAGCGATACGAAGCTCGCCGAGGACTTTATTGACTTTAGCTCGTTCGTCGGCGCCGAAGAATACTGCGTCGCCAGGCTGAGCGCCGGTCTCTTTTTTGACGGCGGATATTTCAGAGTCGGACATGAATTTGAGAATCGGGGATTTGGGGCCATCTTTAGTATATAATATATAGGCAAGACCGCCAGCGCCAAGTTTTCTGGCTTTTTCGGTGAAATCGTCAATTTCGCGACGAGTAAGAGTTGCGGCGTTTTGTACGCGGATGGCTTTAACGCAAGGCTGTTTGAATACTTTAAAATCAGTATCTTTAAAGACTGTGGTCAGGTCGATTAACTCCATACCGTAACGGAGGTCGGGTTTGTCGATACCGTAGGTATCCATAGCGAAATCGAAGGGGAGGCGAGGGATAAGTGAACCTTTTTCGCAATACTTAGCGGCGGGCTTTGAATTCATGACTAGAGTTTTATCGCTGTATTTGGTGGCGAGGTCGATAAAAAGTGGCTCGATAGTATTGCGAATAGTTTCGCCGTCTTCGACGAAGGACATCTCCATGTCGAGCTGATAAAAATCGCCGTAAAGACGATCGGCACGAGGATCTTCGTCGCGGAAGCAGGGAGCGATTTGGAAATATCTGTTAACGCCGCCAACCATGAGGAGTTGTTTGAATTGCTGAGGGGCCTGGGGAAGGGCATAGAATTTGCCGGGATGAAGTCTGGAAGGAACAAGAAAGTCACGAGCGCCCTCGGGGGAGGAATTGGCGAGAATTGGGGTGGTTACCTCGGTAAAATCATGATCGTACATGTAGTTTCTGATGAAACGATAAAAATCGGAACGGCGCCTTAAGAGATTCTGCATGGAGGGGCGACGAAGGTCGAGATAGCGATACTTTAGGCGTTGCTCCTCGGAGGATTTCTCGCCGTCGTCGTGAGTATTGACAGGGAGAGGAGCGGATTTATTTAATAATTCGAGTGATTCGACGACTAACTCGATAGTCCCGGTGTCGATATTGGGGTTGATTAGATCCTTGGCGCGCTCGCGAATGGTGCCGGTAGCTCTTAGGACAAATTCGTCGCGGACTGATTCGGCCAGATTAAAAGCATCTGTGGTTTCGGGGGTAACGACGAGTTGGATAAGGCCGGTATGATCGCGAAGGTCGATAAAGATGAGTCCACCATGGTCGCGGCGGGAATTGACCCAGCCCATGACGGTAATGGATTCTTTGATATGGTTTTTGGTTTCGTTTGCTAAGATTCTCATTTTAGTTTGGCCTCTACAATTTTCTTTAATAGTTCGATAAATTTGTCGCCACCCATGGTTTCGTCCCAAGAGACTGTTTCGCCATTGGCGAGGGTAACTTTGCCGGCTTGACTCCAAGCGATATTCTCGCCGTCTACATAAAAGGCGGGGGTGCTGGGGATGTCAATATGGTGGCCGATTCCCATGTCGAAGCTGATTTTCTTGGAAACATTTTCGCTAGCAATGTCTTTTCTGAATTGCTCGAGGTCGCCTTTGCCTTTTGTGACGTCGGTAAAATACTTTTCGAAAAGTGCGCTGCGTTCGGAGCCGGTAGCGGTTTCCCACTCGGCTTGTTCGGCGAAGAGCTTATCGGCGTAGGCTTTCCAGTAGCTTTTGCCGTTTTCGTCTTTTTGGAGACCGGCAGCTTCGGCAGCGGAAGCGGCGGCGGTACCGTTCTTATGGTAAGATAGAAGATAGTTACGATAGACTACGGCAAGCTTACCATCTAGCTCTTCGATAGCTTTGTTGACCTTAGGATTGATGGAGGCGCAGCCGGGGCATTGATAATCGGCATACTCGTAGACGACAACTGGGGCAGATTGACTACCCTTGACATGGTCGCCAATATTGCCGTTATCATCATTTGCTTCGATAATTGAGTGGAAATTGTATTGGTCGAAATTGACCTTTTTATTGTTGGCATCAATGACGGAGTAGGTCGCCACACCGAGAAGGGCAAAGATAATGCCGCCAACAATTAACCAGATGACTTGAAAGCCTTGACGATTTTTCATTAATAACTCCTTAGGTTTTAATTTAAGTGTTATAATAATTATATCATGTTCGAAAGATTAATGCGAAAAATCGTACAGATGATTGATCCGAAGCTTGAGAAGTATCGCCCTAGAAAGCCGGTAATATCGGAGTCGCTGAAGCCGAAGAAAGCGCCCGAGTATGTTCCGAAAACTTTGGAGGATTTTATTGGTGTGATACAGCGTACGCCGATAGACATTTTGTCGGCAAGGGATCGGGCGCGGATAGCGGCGGTTATGAGTTTTGAAGATAAAAAGGTAAAGGATTTGATGGCGGAAAAGGAGAAGATCGTTTTTGTGAAGAAAAATGAGGTTTTAGGGCCTTTAATGCTGGATAAGTTATATAAATCGGGGTTTACGAGTTTTCCGGTGATAGATGAGAAGGAAAAAGTGATTGGGATTATTCATACGGAGGCTTTGAATGCGCTTGAGATAAAAAAGACGGAGAAGGCGGAGAAATATATGGATAAGAAAGTTAATTATATACGAGAGGATGATAGTCTAGAAGCGGTGCTGATTGAAATCGAGCAGACGGATTGTTGTTATTTTCTAGTGCATGATAAGGATGAGCGTCTTACGGGTTGTTTTACGATACAAATGTTGTTAGGGTATTTGGTAGGTTAGGAAGAGTAGACTAAAGGTAATTTGAAAAATGAAAAAGCGTGGGCGAATTAAAATACATAGAATTAAAACGTGGCAATTGCTGATAGTACTGGTTCCGCTAGTTTTTCTGGATGCTACGATGCTTCGGATGGATCATATTAGGATGACGGAGTTGCGTAGTGCGGTACTTGATGCGGATGCGGCGGAAAATGATGAGGAAGTGGCGCGGACTTTGGAGGAGCTAAGGAAGTTTGTGCTATCTAATATGGTAATAAATGTGATAGATGATAATGGAACGCAAAAGATTACTTTTGGGACGGGGCCGTTTTATTTGGAGCATCAATATATACAGGCGGCAAATCAGGCTTTGGCGGAGGCGGAGTCCAAGATTACTTCTGACAGCAATCCGAACGGGAATATTTATGCACTAGCTTCGGAAACTTGTAAAGCATTAGCGATTTCGAATGGGTGGACGTGGGATAATCCAAATTATATTAATTGTATGGTTTCGGAGATTCAAAAATATCCGGCGGCAAATGAGATTCAGGATACAATCAAAGCGAGTCTGCCGTCGACGGAACTTTATAGACGGGAGTTTTCGTCGCCGGTGTGGGCGCCGACGGTGACGGGGTTTTTGATTTTGATTACGATTTTGCTTATTGTTGTAATTTTGTGTAGAATGATTGTTTGGATTATATTGAGGTTATCCCTATTATTTGTGTAAGTTGTTGCGAAAATGTGAAAAAATCTCTTGACAATTTGGGGGAGGAATCATAAGATAAAAATATACTAACTTAAGGAGGAAAGCTAAAATGGCTTACGAACATACTAACAGTAAAGGTGTAAAGTACTATCTACACAAATCCGAGGTGACTCTCCGCGGTGGCAAGCCACAGACGATTTATTTCTTTACGAAAGATGAGAAGGGCGGTAAAGGTACGCCTTGTGATTTGCCGGAGGATAGGCAGGTTTGTGAGAATCCGAGGAATGGGTTCTTAACTCTCAAAAAGAAATAATTCCTGTTAAAACCCGTCATCTTGGCATTTTTCCTCATTCGCTCGTCCAGTAGACGCGCTTCATTCGGAGAAAATACCAACCTGACGGGTTTTTCCTAGGAATTATAAAAAGTGCCACTGTTAAAACCCGCCATCTCGGCATTTTTCCTCGCTCGCTCGTCGATTAAGACGCGCTTCGCTCGGAGAAAATACCAACCTGGTGGGTTTTTATTGTTCTATCGCATAATTCGCGCATTTCGGGAGCTCCGTTTTTGTCATCTTTATAATTAAAATAAACCCCTTTGGGGTTTGTTTTGATTATGATGGGGATGCCAGGACTCTGTTTGCCTAGCGGCAAACATACCTACGGGCGTCGTCTCGGAAAATAATAAATATATTTATTATTTTCGCTCGTCTCCTACGTAGGGCGAACCTACGGTTCTCGTCCTGTCATTTTGCCACAGACGAAAAAAGGCCCGTTGGGTCTTTTTACGACTGTGGTAGGGATGCCAGGACTCGAACCTGGGACACTGCGTGTATAAGACGCATGCTCTAACCAACTGAGCTACATCCCCACATATGTGTTATTTTATCACAAAAATGCTATAATTGTAAGCATGAACAAGTTGAGGACGTGGATTAGAAGGATTGTGTATTATATGAAACATGATTTTTTGACATTGGAGAACGTGGTTTTGTCTTTTGCGATTGTGCTTTGCCTTGTTTGGACGTATCAGTCGATTACGGCTATGTCGAGAAACTGGGATTTGTCGGAAAAGCTGGCGGCGGAGAAAAGGGAATTGGAACTAATAAATATTGAAGTACAGGCAGCGGAACTTGAAAATGAGTATTATAAGTCGGCAGAGTATCAGGAACTTTTGGCGCGAAAGAGTTTGGATAAGCAGTTGCCAGGAGAAAAAATGGTAGTGATGCCGAAAAACTCAGATGAGGCAAAAACAAGACATCAGAATACGACGGAGGTTTCGGTGGCGGAAAAAGAGTATTCGAATTTTGAAAAATGGATGAAATTTTTGTTTCCGAGTTATTAGTTTTGATGATGCTTATGATATAATGGTAGTATGAGGAAGAACAAGCTTGGATTTACTTTGATTGAAGTTTCGCTTTTTTTGGCGATAACTGGGTTATTGTTTTTGGGGGTTACGCTAGGGGTGCAAAATTCGATTTATCAGCAAAGGTATAATGATGCGGTGCAGAGTTTTGCTAATTTCTTGAGCAATATATATGATGAGGTGCTGAATGTGCAGAGTTTGACGAATGGGCGGCATGATAAGGCAATTTATGGGAAGTTGTTGACGTTCGGCGAGGAGAAAGATAGTAATAATGACCAGGTGCTTTATGTATATGATGTGATTGGGAAAACAGTGAATTCGGGGGATCTCGGGAGTGGGACAACTTTAAGGTTGTTGCAGCAGTTGGGGGCTGATGTATTGTTTAGAGAAAATCGGGATGAAAAATATAAGGCTGTGGGAATAATTGAAGTTTATAAGCCAAGCTGGGGCGCGAGGGTGCAGGTTGCGGATCCGAATGAGTTTAAGGATTATGAGGGTACAATACTGATTGTCAGGGATCCGAGGTCGGGGACGGTGAGGACTTTTGTGAGGGATGAAGTCTTGAAGGTTAACGAAACGATTGAATATTTTTCGAATGCCGAACCGGGCGAGACCGAAGAATCGCCGCATATTTTGCGAGATTTGCTGACGGCGGAGAATTTCCAATCTAGCCAGGTGGATTTCTGTATTAATCCAAATGGCGAAGGCGAGAGTAATCGACGGACTGATATTAGATTAATGGAGAGTGCAATGAACTCGTCTGGTGTAGAAGTGCTACCGCTTGATAGTGATGAGAACTTGTGCAACAAGTAAAACTAAGGGTGAATGAATAAATCGGGTTTAATGCTTAAGTCTAAAAGTTTATGTTATAATGGTAATATGGTAAAGCAAAAGAGTAGGTTTGGGTTTACTTTGATTGAGCTTTCTTTATCTTTGATTTTTATTTCTACATTGTCGCTTACGGTGGTGGTTGTGCTTGCAAATGCGATTTCTTCATATCATCGTAGCATTACTTTGAATCAGGTCAATACCACGGGGACGAATTTGGTTGACGACATGAGATTGGCAGTACAGCAGTCTTCGGCTGGTAAAATAGAGAATATGTGCGAGAGAATATACGGTGGTACCAATGATAATTGTCTAAAAGATCATGGAAATGGTTTTTTGTTGTTGACTAGAAATGGGTCTGTAAAAATGAAAGGTGCCAGTGAGCCGATTGGGACAGATATTCCACTTACTGGGGTTTTTTGCACTGGAGTTTATTCGTATATTTGGAATTCTGGGTATTTGTTTAATACTAATTTTGAGTCATCAGTCAGTAAGGCTTCACTAAAGTATAATAATGATAAGGTAGTGAGTGATTTTAAACTATTAAAAGTGGAGGATTCGGAGCGAGCGGTTTGTGTTGCGGCGACACGCGTGAGAGGCAATAGAGTAACTGGGGATTATTCAAAAGTAGATGTGCCGGATGAGTTGAATATTGCTTTGGTGGGTTTGGTAAGAGAAGGAGAGGCGGTAATTGTGGATGAGGAACCGATGGAGCTTTTGGCTGGAAGTGAAAATAGTTTGGCACTTTATGATTTGACTTCGGAAGTTTCCGAGCAGGGCGATACTGCTAAGAACTTATATTATTATACCTCGTTTATATTAGGTACTATACAGGGTGGTATAAATATCAATGCAAGTGGTGGGTTTTGTGCGGCGCCAGAAGAGCATATTGGTTTGATAGAGGGTTTTGATTATTGTGCGATAAATAAATTTAATTTTGCCGCTATGGCGAATGGAGGATAAAATGATGAGGAAAAAATTCAAACAAGGTGCTGCTTCGTTTTATGTCGTAGCTTTTTCGACGCTAGTGTTGCTTATTGTCGTGGCGAGTTTTACGGCTTTGGTTGTAGCGCAAATTACGAGATCATCAAATGATGATTTGTCGCAATCGGCGTATGATTCGGCTTTGGCTGGCGTGGAAGATGCGAAACTTGCGTACTATAATTATCAGAGTTGTATTGCGCAGGGAGCAAGAGCGGCGCAGTGGGATGGCGATAATAATGTGACTTGTGGGGAAATTATTTGGTTGGTGGAATACGCGGCGGATGATTGTGATGCAGTAGGGAAGATTTTGGGCCGTGATATTGTGCCGGATTATGGCGTATCGATTGATGAATTGTCGACGTCTAATACTAAGAATAATAATATGGTGCAAACTTATACCTGTGTAAAATTGCAAACTTCTTTGAAGGATTATCGCTCATCACTTTCTACGGCCAATCCAATGAGGGTGATTAATGTAAAGTTGGACGATATGGGTAGGAGCGAGATAAATGTGGATGCAATTTCTAAAATTAAGCTAAGTTGGGGGTCAAATTTGAACAAATCTGATTTGTCGCTGTCGAATTATTCGGGAGGGGAGGTTACTTTTCCGAAGGTTACTGGGAGTACGAGCGCCTCTAATCCGCCGACACTTGGGCTAGCGGTGGTGCAGACGGGAGATGATTTTACAATGGAGGATTTTGATTTATCGCAGAATGGACAAACCGATCGAGCGATGATATATTTGACGCCGACCGACACTGCCGGAAATTCTACTTCGGGAAAAGAGGGTAATTACCGGGGTACAACATTCTATAATGATGCGAACGCGAAGATGGGCGTTAGCCGAATTGAACAATCTGCTCTAGTTGAGTCGAATAACGTGGCTTCTGATAATTATCCGTATGGAGTAAGTTGTCCGTATGCGGGGGAGAGTGAATTTGCTTGTGCGGCTATGATTTATTTGCCAGAGCCGATTGGTGGATACAGAGCCAATGGTAATTTTACGGTGGCGGTATTTATGCCATATGGTGGAGTGCAGACTGATTTTACGCTTGAATTCTTCTGCAAGGATGGAATGAAGTGCGGAGAAGAAAAGGTGGCTTGTCTTGATGACGATCCGAGTTGTACGGGGGTTGTGGATACCACTCAAGTTAATTTGAAGGGGCTGCAAATTGCAATTGATTCGACTGGAAGAGCAAATGACTTATTCCGTAGGGTCGATACTAGGCTTGAAGGATCGGACGATTTCTCATTCTCAATTATGGGGCCGTTGGAATTGTTTGGCGAAAAGAACTCAAATGAAAGCGGGAATGATACTTTGAAAAAGGATTATGCTGTGACTTGTGAATATAATTTTGACCCGAAGACGTGCAATTAGGATTTGGGACGACTCTTGCTTTGGGTAAGAGTCGTTTTTTTGTGGTTTTAAAAAAAAGAGCCGGGAGGCTGCTCTACCCCACGATATTTTGTTTGTAAAAAAAATGGTTGTGGGGGTTGGATTTGAACCAACGACCTTTTGGTTATGAGCCAAACGAGCTACCAGGCTGCTCTACCCCACGATAACATATAATAACAGTATTATAGCAAAGGTGGGGAGGATTGTCAACGCTTTTTGGAAAGGAGTTGACGGGCGGCTAGTTTAATGGCATAGGAATAGCTGTTCTGGGGGTGCGGCGTACTGGCTAGTTCGAGGACGGTTTTGCGGTGCCTTAGAGCAAAGGCGAGTTCCTGAGCGATTAGGTCGGCATGTGGAGCGAGAATTGTGGCGCCAAGTAAGTAGCCTGAATGATCGGCAAGCAGTTTTACGAAGCCACAGTCTAAATTGTCTATTTTGCCGGCAACTGTGTCTGAAAGATTAATCGTTGCGCGTTTGCATTTGCGGTCGCGACGAGATAAATCACATTCGTTAAGCCCGACGGAGGCGACTGGAACTGGAGTATTGATGAAACGAGTGATGCCTTGATAATTGATTGGGGTTTTGGTTTTTTTGTTGATGAGATTGGTTGCTAGGCTTAGGCCTTGCATGACGGCTAAGTCGGTCGAGGATTCGCCACCGATACAATCGCCGATGGCGTAGATATGTTTGGCGGAGGTTTCGAAGTATTTGTTGACGGTAACGCCGGAGTTTTTGAATTTAACGCCGGCGTTTTCGAGGCCGAAGTCTACATTTGGTTCGTTGCCAGTGGCGAGGATGATTTCGGAAATACGTACGATTTTTTCAGATTCGCCGTAGCGGAAGATGATATACTTGCTAGACTCGTCTTGGCCGACTGCTACGACTTTGCAACTATATAATACGGTAGCGCCGAGTTTGTGGCTAAAATAGTTTGTGAGTGCTAGGCTAACTTCGGGGTCTTCGCGGGGTAAAATGCGGTCTTGCATTTCAAAAAGAATGACTTTTGCGCCGAGTTCGGCATAGTAAGTGGCGATTTCACAGCCGGTGGCGCCGCCGCCGACGACTGCAATGACTTCTGGAAGATGACGTAACTTTAAGGCGGTTTCTGGGCCAAGGCATTTAACAGTATCGAGACCGGATATTTCGGTAGTTTTGAGATGAGCGCCGCTGGCCAAAATAAAATGACGGGCAGTTATTTTGCGGTCTTTAACGGCGACGGTATGAGAGTCTAGAAAATGTGCGAAGCCTCGAAAGCAAACTGCGCTTGATTCTTCGAGGAGTTTTTGATTATCTGCACCGGCTTTGATGGCGGTTTGAGCTTCGCGAGAAATGAGAGTTGGAAGATTGACTGAGGGAGTGTGGTTTTTTAGCTCTGGGAAATTATTGACTTTCGAATAGGTGTGTGAAAAATCAAGGGCGACCGAATAAGGAACATTTAGAGTGTTTAAATCGCTACCGCCAAAGAAGCGGTCTTCGATCAGGCCGACTGATTTTTTGGCTTTGGCGAGGGTTGTGGCGGCAGTGCTGCCGGCTGGACCGCTACCAATTACTATATATTGAAAATCGTATTTTTTATTCATCTTTATATTATTTTATCACGATTTTTATAAACATAAGCGAAATCTTTGTGGTATTTTGAAAGTTCTTTGGCTATGGTGTTTTTTAAATCTTTTTCGGTAACGAAAGCGCGGTCTTTGAATTTTTGGGATACTGTTTCAAGTGTGCGATCGATGAAGATTTCGGCAGAGCCGCTGGGGATATTGAGGCCTCTGGCGTCAATTTTGAGTTCGCGTTTGATTTGTTTTAGGTTTAAACTATTCATGATTGTGGCTCCGTATTATACAATTCTAAAGCATATGATTAAAATTGCGATAGTGAGATAACTGAAACTAAGGCAAAGTCGGTGGAAGGTTTTGTCGCGGATGCGAGAATGCATAACGTCGGCGAGAGTGCGCTTCGAGCGGAAACTATGATAAAGGACGAAAAGCGGAACGGTAGAAATAAGTATATATAATATAGTCATAAAATCGTCGGCGAAGTATTCGGCATGAGAATAAACTATTTCGGTAGCGGTAATTATATATAGTGGCATGGTAAAGATTAATTCGGGGATATTTGAGAAAGCGCCAAGAGCAAAAGCATCAGAAGGGGATTTGGCGGAACGGGCGCGTTTGTCGAAAGCTTTGGCAAAACTGCGCGGGATAAACAGCTCGGTGTCTTTGGAATGAGGATGACGAAAATAAAAGAAAAAACTTGCAAGCGAAAGCGCAATGAGGATGCCGGCGAAGATCCAGGTTAAAACATTGTTTCTGGGGTCGAGGTCGTTAAGAAAGAGGATGTATGATAAATAGACGGCAATAATAAAGAAGATGACGGTAATAATTTCGGCACCTAGGATAAACCAAAGAGCGAGAGTTGAAGCTTTAGTGCGTTGGAATTTACCAATAGCGTAATGCGAGAAAAGTGCGAAAATTCCTGGCACTAATTGCAAAGAGGCCATGATAAGCATAGCCAGAATAACGATTCCAACAGAGATGAAAACACTCATGCTAAAATTATACCACAAAAGGGGTTGCAATTGTAGACCGAACGTGATAGGTTGTCAGTATGAAAATAAACGAAATGAATATGTGGGAAAAAATTGCGAGTAGTTTAAGGGTCTTGTTGGCTGGCTTTATGGTAGTAATGGCGGTTTTTCTGTTATTTGCAAATGATAGTGTTTGGGCGGAGGAGGACAAAGAAGAGGGGTGGCTAGAAAAATACAGTCAGGAGATTTTTATTAAAGCGGTGAATCCGGGATATGTGGTTGATGGTGTAAGTAACGTGGGGGAGATGATTGAGATCGCTAGAGGGGATGATACTAGGGGTGGTGAAAGGGGGATGATTTCGCTCGCTGGGATAGCTGTGCGCTATACTAATTCAAGCGGGAATACCTCCGTCTTGGTAGAGTTTCCCGAGAACAGCTATCTGGTCGGCGAGTCGATAATCCTTCGGTTGGCTAGTTCGCCGGAAGTAGAGCTAGCCAATCTGAATTATAGCAAAACATTAGCAATGAAGGGAGGGATTACCTTGATGCGTGGAGAGGAGGTGCTGGATGAAGTGTGTTGGACGGGGAAGGAAGGGTGCTATAAGGATTTTTCTTCAGCCAAACCGACAAGTCTAGTACGAAATACTATTACTGGCGAGTTTGCACATGATGCGGAATATGAAGTGGTTTATGATGCTTTGGCTTATCGAGTTGATTCGTTGCTTGAAGAGGAAGAGAAGGTAAATAAGGTAAGCCAATGCAAAGGTGTGCATTTTTCGGAATTGCTAAGTTATTATGAAAATTCTGTTAGTGAACAGTTTGTCGAATTGTATAATGCTGGGGCTGAGCAAGTTTTGTTGGATGGATGTCAGATTAGATATAAAAATAAGAATCATGTATTAAAAGGGATAATTGGGCCGGAAGAATACTATCTTTATTATCCTGAAGGGTTTAGCCTAACAAAAAATCCAACGAATGAGAATACAATTGAACTAATTGATACAAATGAGGAAATGATTGACAAGATAGCGTATCCGAATGGTCAGAGAAAAGGGGCGGCGTATGCTTGGATAGGATATGATGAGAATGGGGAACGGTTTTGGAGAGTGACTTATGCGCCAACGCCGGGAGCGGGGAATAATTATCAAGAGTATAAGAGTTGTGAGGCGGGGAAAGTGATAAACGAGGCGACTGGAAATTGTGTTAAAGTGACAACTTTGGCGGCGGCAAAAGTCTGTCCGGAGGGGCAATACTTGAATATTTTGACTGGACGTTGCAAAAAATACTCGACAGAGAATGTGAAAGTTTGTAAGGAAGGGTATTATCTAAATCCGGAAACTGGTAGATGCCGGAAAATAGTAGAGAATGATGGAGTGAATTATGGAATAGAGCCAGAAAAATATGAAGAAAAATCGTCGTTTGTAGCGTTATATGCAGTAGTAGGTGTGATTGGGGTAGGTGCGGTGTATCTTTGCTATGAATTTAGGCGAGATATTAAGAGGTTCTTTATTCGGCTATATCAAAGATTTCGTTAGCTTCGGCTAAGTAAGCGGAGGCTTTAGAATAGAGTTTGGCGATTATCTCGCTATGTACGGCTTCGCGCGATTGGTCTCCGTTGACTTCGATCAAAAGCCCGAGGGATTTATAGTGCTGTAAGACTGGGATGGTCTTAGTGCGAAACTCTTTAAGGCGGGTGTGGAAGATTTCGAGGTTCTTGTCATCTTCGCGGTCGCCGCGGTCTTCGAGGCTCTTGGCTTCTTTAAAGCGATTTTCGACGTCGGCTTCGCTGATGTTTAGGATGATAGCGGCTTTGATTTCGTGGCCAGAACTTTTGGCGACCGACATAACTTGATCTTCTTCGCCTTGCCAGCGACCAATAGAAGAAAGAATAAGGGGGAATTTAGATAAATCTTGTCGTTCAAAATAAGGTAAAACCCATTCGTAGAATAAATTAGTTGGAGCGAGAAAACCAAGTCGAGTATAGTTTTCTTTGGACTCTTTTTCCATGGTACGGATTATCATGCCGGAGGAAAGGAATTTGCCGTTTAGAGCTTCGGCAAGCTTAATGCCCTGGGTGTCTTTGCCGGACATAGGTAGGCCAAAAATATTAATGCTGCCGGTACCTAGCCAGGATTTGATTGCTTTTATTTGTGCTTCCATAATTTATATTTTAGCATAAAAAGGAGATAATGGATTGGTAGTTGAACAAATTGGCACTCTTTACATTTTAGTGCTAATTTTGTATAATTAGTATATGGAAATTAGCGATAGGCAGAAAGCGATTCTTTGCGAGATTGTAGAGGAGTATGCGGAAACGGCGGCGCCGGTAGGGAGCGTAACGATGGCGAAGTTGTTTGGGGTGTCGCCAGCAACAGTGCGATCGGAGATGGCGAGGCTGGAAGCACTGGGGTTAATAGCGCAACCGCATACCTCGGCGGGGAGAGTGCCGACTGACGCAGGGTATCGATACTATGTGAATAGTTTGAATGATGAAGGGGATGATGAGAAGAGGAATGATCATGAAAGTGGGCTGGACAGGGGGATGCATGTTTTGGAGGTGCGGGTTAGTTCGCAATCGCGGGCAGATGCGGCGATTCGGAGAGCGGTTGATACCTTAGTCGAATTGACTGGGAATCTGGGACTCGCTACAATTAGTAGTCAATTATATCTTTCTGGTATTTCGCGTTTATTTACTCAGCCGGAATTCGTAGATATAGGCCGAGTGAGAGCGGTTGCGAAGCTTTTAGATAATTTGGAGCCATGGCTTAGAGAGGCGGCGCCGGGAGAGGCATTGAATATTTTCATTGGTCATGAAAACCCGATAGGTAAGAATTCTGACGTGTCGTTGATCATCTCGCGGTTTAAGTCGCCGTTTTCGGATAGGAGTTATATAGGCGTGCTCGGGCCAACGAGGCAGAATTATGCAAAAGTGATGGCGCTTGTGGGGCGATCTGGAAAAATGCTAGAAGCTATTTTGGGATAGTTTGCGATAACATAAGTAGTTTAATGGAAAGGAGAAAATGAAAAGAAAAGAAACCGAGAATGAAGTAGCGCCGGAGACATCTAGTGAAGGCGTGGATACGGAGAAGCTAGAAGCGAGAATTGCAGAATTAACAAATGATTTGCAGAGAACGCGCGCGGATTTTGAGAATTATCGCAAGCAGGTTGAATCGCAGCGGGAGGCAGCGAAGAAGATGGCCGAATTTGCGACGATATATAAAGTGTTGCCATTACTTGATGATATGGATCGGGCAATAGATACTTATGAGGAATTGAAACCACTCGCAAAGAGTTTGGCGAAAACTTTGAAAGAATTGAATTTGAAGAAAATTGAGCTTAAAGAGGAGTTTGATCCGGAACTTGCGGAAGCGGTAATGGCAGAAGGAGAGGGAGAACAGGAAGTGGTTTCGGAGGTTTTGAGACCTGGATATTATTATGGGGAAGAGGTGCTGAGGCCGGCAATGGTAAAAGTAAAGAAAATGTGATATAATTAGCTAAATTATAGAGAAAGGAATTAAAATGGCTGAATATAAACTAACGCTTGAAAAGCGCGAAGTAACAGGAAAGAAATTAAAGGCTTTAAGAGCTACCGGGATGATTCCATCAGTGGTTTATGGTAAAGATGAGCCGGTAATGTTGTCATCTGAATATGTAGCGACAGAGAAAGTGTTGAACGGGGCTGGCTATCATTCGCCAATTGATTTAGATATGGCCGGGAAGAGCCAGCTAGCGATTGTGAAGAATGTGGCGATTGATCCGGTTTCGCGAAAGATAATGAATATCGAATTTCAGGCAGTTTCTGAGTCGGCGGTGGTCGAGGCGACTACGCCGGTAGTGATTGTAGGATTTGAAGATTCTGAGGCTTCGAAGATTTATCATTTTGCTTTGACTCAGTCGATTGAGGAATTGGATGTTAAGGCGAAGCCCGCCGACCTACCAAAAGAGCTAACAGTAAATGCTGCTGCTTTGAAATCAGTAGAAGATAAACTGACGGTGGCGGATATCGAGTTGCCGGCTGGAGTAGAACTTGCCGATAAGGAATTGGATTCTGAGCAGGTCGTGGCATCTTTGTATGATCCGGCGGCAGAGGCAGAGAAACGTGAAGCTGAAGGCACTACTGAAGCGGTTGATGCAGCAGATGTACCTTCGGACAATGGCTCGAAGCCAGAAGAAACAGCCTAAGAACGTTTTTCTACGTGATTCTGAATGTATGATGGGGGATTTGATGGATTTAGATAACTAGGTTTTGCGCCTAGTTATCTTGTTTAGTTGTCCAGAGCCTTTTGGTTGTCTCGAAGTCTGTCGGCGAAAGCTTGGCGGGCTTTATCATTATTATTGTTGTCGCCTGCCCAGGCGAATAGGGTGGGGTCTTGCAGAGCGCGAGCAAAGCTAAAGGTAACTGGCCAGGGGAAAGGGCCATTCTTGATGACGGAGGCAAGGTTTTCGGTGGCTTGCTCGGGGGTTTGTCCGCCAGAGAGAAATACGACTCCAGCAAGGTTTTTGGGGACGTGGGCCTTTAGGACTTCGGCGGTTTGTTTTCCGACTTCTTCGGACGAGGAAGGTGATTCGAAGTTTTTGCCAGCGATAACCATGTTTACTTTAAGGATGCAAGCGCGGAGGTTAACTCCGATATTATTTAGCTCCTCGAAGAGTTTATCGAGTATTTTGCCGGTAATTTCGGCGGATTTTTCGATACTATAGTAACCGTCATAGACAACTTCTGGTTCGACGATAGGGACTATATTGGCATCTTGGCATTTGCGGGCATATTCGGCGAGTATTTGACAGTTTTTAGTGATTGCCTCATCAGTGGGAGTGAGAAGATTACCGTGTTCGCCAAGGCGGATTTCGAAAGCGGCGCGCCACTTAGCGAAACGAAGCCCCATTTCGTAGTACTCTTTGAGCCGTTCCGCTAAGCCATCTAGGCCTTTTGTGATGGTCTCTGGGGAATTTGGTTTCAAGGGGGTTAGACCCTGGTCGACTTTGATGCCAGGGATAATGCGTTTCCCGGTTAGATAATCGACGAAGTTTTGGCCGTCATCAGCAGTTTGTCGAGCGGTTTCGTCAAATAGGATAACACCGCTGACATATTTCTCGAGGCCGTCGGTGGTAAAAAAGAGGTTGCGGTAATTGCGGCGATTATCGTAGGTGTCTGGGATATTTAGTTGGTTAAACTTCTTATGTATGCTACCACCGGATTCGTCGGCGGCGAGGATGCCCTTTCGGGGAACTAGGAGACTTTTAGCGATTAACTCTGGGTCATTTACTGAGGGCTGTTCGGCTGGCAAAGCTTGGAGTTGGTCTTTGCTTAGGGTGGAATTAAGTTTGGAGTTCTCGAGGTTTAAGCGAGCAAGGCGAAGACTTTCTTCGATAGAGTCGCCAAGCATAAAACTGGCGAGGACGGTGGCAGAAGCGATAGAATAAATCGATAAATGGGTAAAGGTGTTTATACGATTGAGCGAGAGTGGTTCGGAGATGTTTTGGCAGACGATAGCGTGTTCGGAAAGACGGACGATTTTAGAAGAGTCTGGGCTGATAGAGTCAGGGGCTTTTGTACTTGAGAAGGTTGAGGAGATTAGGTTTGACGGAAGCGCGGAAGATTTTTCCGAAAATAGAGGAGATTCCTCCAAGAAGATGAGACTGGCGCTAGGAAGAAGGCGTTTAATGGCGGGGTCTTTTTGGTCTTTGACGTAAAGGATAAGTTTGGTTTTTCTAGAAATATCTAGATAGGTGAGGATTTTGTTTGCCGTTTCTACAGTTAACGTGGCGGAGCGGTCGATATATAAATAATCGTAAGCATCAGTGGGGACAGAAAAGGGGGTCTGAGGAAAATCGGTGGGTCCAAAATAACTGACTGCCTCGTCGGCAATGAGAATGTAGCGATAGGCAGCAACTGGTTTGGTTTGATGTGGACCATCTGGTTCATAAGAAAAACCTGAGTCGGATATTTCGGCTTCTTGGCCGAATTTAGTGAGGACTTCGAGAGAAACTGCGGCGCCGCCATAACTAGAATTGCGATTGTGGTAATAGTGTTTTTCGGAGTTAAAGCCGAGGTTTAGCCATTTAATGTTGTTTCTATCGGTTTCTAGGTTTTCGGTTCTAGTGTCTAGATTAAGATAAACGTCTTTTAGGACGTTGCCCACGATTAAAGTTTTCATGGTTATATTATATCATAGTTTTGAATATAGTGTTGTTGCATAATTTGCAGCATTTCGGGAGCTCCGCAAGGTGGTACAATCAAAGGTTACCACCTTGCTACGCCCCTACGGCGGCAAAATCATAGATTTTGCCTTGATGTCCCCCAATGCTAGCAAATTGCGCAACAACATTTAGAATTATGGTGTTGTTGCATAATTCATGCATTAGAGAATGCCGAGAATGCCGCGAAGGGCGTAGGCGGTGTCTTCGTGATTACGCACGGTAATGGTATCGATACCCATTTTGACGACAGGATAGTCATTGCCGCCTGGCTCTGTCATATCGCCGAAGTAGAGAATATCATCTTCGCTAGCGTGGAGTTCTTTCATGAGATGGGTCATACCAAATTCTTTATTCATGCCAGGGGTAATTGCATTGATAGAGGTGGTGCCGCCGATTTCGTAATCAAACTCGGGGGCGAGTTCTTTGGCGCGTTTGACGATTTTGGCGCGCTTTTTGCAGTCGGGATCCCAGGCATATTTTTCCTTCGTGCCGGCTTTTTGGCCAAGGGCGGAGAAAGTGACTTGACTCAGGCGATTTTCGATAATTTCGTCGCCTTTTTTAAGCTTATCTTCTTCCCAAAAGCCGAGTTCTTTGGCGGCCTGCTCTAAACTGGTGCTGATTTTGGATACTTGTTCGTCAGTGAGGGGGTAATTGTAAACTTGTTGCCAGTTTTGCTCGGAATAAGGGGTATTTGGTTTAACTAGGGTTATTTCGACGGGGCCGAATTTCTTGCCAGCAGGGTCATAACGATAGTATTGGGTGCCCTGAGCGACAAAAAGGTGTAAATTCATAAGCTCGGCGACTGAAGCTCCGTTTGCTAAGAGAGGGTTTACGATCTGGACTAGGAACTGGTCGAACTTTTGGCCAGAAATAGGGCAGATATCGAAATGCGTTAGGCATTTAATAAGGAGCTTAGCAATTTCGTCCGGAATGGGCGTTTTTGCTATGTTTAAGGTTTGATCTATATCGAATGCTAAAACTTTTTTCATAATACTTTAATTATATCATGTTATAATAGAGATATGAAAACTTATATTGTGGGCAATTGGAAGCTGAATTTTACGGTCGGTGAGGCTTCTATATATCTTCATAAATTACTTAAAACTATACCGAAGTATCGTGATACTGAGGTAGTAGTGGCGCCAAGTGCGCTGGCCTTGCAACCATTGTCTTTGCAGGTGGATAGGCACATCATTAAGCTTTGTGCGCAGAATGGGTTTTATCGGGATTATGGGGCATTTACTGGAGAGATTTCTTTTTCGCAACTTAGGGGGTTGGTGGATTATGCGATCGTAGGGCATTCCGAGCGACGATATGTTTTGCATGAAGATGATAAGATGATAGCAAAGAAGATGGCGGCGGCGATTCGGAACCGGATTACGCCTATACTGTGTATCGGCGAGATTGAAAGTGAGCGAGCGTTCGGGGAAACGAAGGATGTAATTCGGGATCAGCTAATCGGTGGGTTGTCTGAAGTTTCGGATGATGATTTGTCTAAAGTGATTATAGCTTATGAACCGGTTTGGGCGATTTCTTCGGCAAAGTCGGCGAGATTTGCGACGCCAGACGAAGTGGCCGAGGTGGTTAAGATAATTCGTGAAACTTTAGAAGAGACTTATGGCAAGAAAGCGGCGGAGGGAGTACCGATTCTGTTCGGCGGGAGCGTTAATCCGTCGAATGCGGGAGGGTATTTGACTGTGCCAGGGGTAAATGGATTATTGATAGGTGGGGCGAGTTTGATTTTGAATGAGTTTGCTGATATAATAGAGACAGCTAAAAGAGTAAGAGCATAAGGCATGACGAAAAGATATATAGATTTTGCGCCAAAGAAATCGTCTGGCGCAAGGTTAAATGCGGCTAGGCCTGCGGCGAGTAGTGGTGCGGCGGCTAGGGTTGGTGCTGTGCGTCGGACGACGAGTGCGCGAGATTCTTCGGTGACTGTACGGTTGCCAGATGCAGGGAATGTGTCTGTGGCTAGGCGTAGTGTTGCCAATGTGCGACCGAGTGGGGCTTTGCGACCGGTAGCATCTAGGCGAGTGGTTAGAAAAACTGTTGTGGCGCAACCGCGAGTAAAGGTCATGAAGGCTGACAAGCCGGCGATTTCTGGTACTGGGACCTCATTGACTAATAAGTCGCGAGCGAGTGCGGTGCGGCTAGGCGAGATTGAAGATATTAAGTTTATCAATACTAATGTGCCAAAGCGAGCCTTGGGTGGGGCTGGTCGGGCGGCATCTGGTGTAGCGAAAGTGGGTACTAGGGGTGTTGCTGGTATGGTTAATAGGACTAGTACGGCTAGTAGTGCAGGGGCAGTGAAAAGTGCGGTGGGCATGGCGACTAGTGCGAAGTCGAAGAAGATTGGCGCGCGGATAGGGCTTAGGTCTAAGACAAAGGGAAACTCTACTAGGGCAACTATGGAACAAGAGGCGAAGGTTTCTGGGGTCAATGTGGCTTATAATTTGCCAAGAACTCCGTTTATCAATCAAGATAAAGTCGCAAAGCGACCGCTTTCGAAGAATATCTATCAGAAGGAAATCGACGCGCTGGCGAAATCGAGTAGTACGGTTGCTGGTGGCGTGAGTAATAAGGCCGCGGCGATCATCTCGAAGCCAGAAAAAGAGTCGAAGATGGGAGTGATAATTGCGATTATACTCACGATCATATTAGGCGCGGTGGCGGGGACGGTGGCGTTTTTGTTGTTGCCTAAGTAGTTTGGTTGTTTGGCTGGGCGAAAAATGTTGGTTAAATTATTGAAAAAACGAGAGCGTGCTCTCGGATTTTATATATTTTATTGGTATTTTATTGGTGCGGGTGAGGGTAGAAAGTCTCCCCTGGCCCCACTCCGATAAAACTAAAAATAAGCATAAATGCTTATTTTTACTTTTATTGGTGCGGGTGAGGGTAGTCGAAACCCTATCTCAAGTTTGGAAAACTTGCATACTAACCGCTGTACTACACCCGCTTAAAAGATAGGAAATGTACTGGGGTGGGATATCGGGATCGAACCGACGACCTTCTGGACCACAATCAGACGCTCTAACCATCTGAGCTAATCCCACCAGATAAGTATATTATATCGCGTTGGAGATATAAATGCAAGGGGAAGGTTGGCTATTCGTGAGGATATGGTTTTAACATTGACATTTTTGGAAAAGTGTGCTATAATTAAAGGAGTTACAGTTGTTTAACATGGTTTTTGACAGAGGAGGGAATGTATATGTCAAAGGCAAGAAAATTGGAAGGAATCAGTAGCCCGGTTGAGCGGAAGAAGCCGCTCAACATTGATGCTGAGAAACTGCGGGAACTTGGCGTGCCTGAGGACGTGGCGAAAGCTATCATTGGCGCAGAGCCAGCGACAGCCAGGAGGCTCAGGAAGGCGCTGGACGGGCTTAGGACTGAGTCTGAGCCGGCTACCAAAGCGGCGAAGAGGGAGGAGGCCCGGAGACGGGCAAGCGACGCTCGGAGACGTGCAACAGATGTGGCGGAAACTGTGGTTGAAGTCGAGACTGTTGAAACCGTTGAGGAGCCGGAGGCCACGAAGTCGGCGGCGACTGATAAGCCGAAAACCTATGATGGTGGCGGCTATAAGCCTGCCGCGTCGGAGGCTGAGACTTCGCAGGTAAACAAGTCGAAGGCCGTCAAGGCCAATACGGCCGCTGATCGTGAGGCGGATGATGACGCGATGACGGTTGATGAGGTTGTCGCAGAGGTCGAGAGGCTATTCGACGATTTGAAGGGTGTCATGGTCTGTGTCGTGCAGGCGGTTGACGCGCTTGAGGAGCGGATACATCGGCTTGAAGAAAGGTAAATTAATTAACTGTAACTTTTGCCCAGCTTTTAGGAGCTGGGTTTTTCTTGTTTTTGGGATTTTGCTTGTGCTTGAAGATAATTATGGTTTAACCATTGACATTTTTGGGTAAGTGTGCTATAATGTAGGTAGTCTGAAATTAGAGGTGTGTTCTAAAAGCAGGACGACCATTAACAACCAAATCATCTCAGATTTCAAAAGAAATCTGAAGGCTATCTAATGTCCCCGTATACCGGGGGCAGAGGCCTCCGGAGATAATTTTTAAGGAGGTCTAGAATGTTCGGAATGGTAAATGCGGTAAAGATGTTTCTGTCGCTGGTACTCAGCGGCGCGTTAGGTTTAATGTTTTTTGCTGGCATAGCATTTGCCGGTAAAATGATGTACGGGCGAGTCGGCCGGAATAATTGGCTGGCCGCTGCTGGGATTGGCGCGACGATTGGAGTGATAAACTTTTTCATTCCGTCTTTTGCGCCAGGGACGCCAGTCTTTTGGCTGGCCCCGATTTGCTACGTGGCGATGATGGCGTTTTACGCCTTCTTAATTGCTTGGTGGCGTCGGGACGGATCTGACCTGAGGGAACTGATACCGTTTGTCATTATGGCGATCGTGGCGTATTTTACGACCATGGCGACGGCTGCAATGACGGCGGCGTTGGCTGGCGCATTTTTGGCATCAGTCTTTATGGCTTTGCCGAAAATTGTATTGGTCGGGACTCTTGGCTTCTTCGCGGCGAACCTATTTTGGTTCATGCGCAAGTTGCACGAGGGGGATGACAACCGAGTTCGTGTCGATAAGATTGTCGCTATTGTGGTGGCTGCGGCTACGGCTGTGATAATGGTAATCATGGTGATCACCCTTATCAATTGGGGAAGTCTTTTCCCGAAAAAGGCCGAAACGGAAGCGACGGTCGAGACGGTTGCTACTGAAGCGGTCGAAGTGGCTGCTGAAGTAACTGAAGAAGTTGCGGCAACGCAGGTTCAGGAGGAACTGCCGGCCGAGACGGCGCTGACAATCGAAGAGACATGGTACATGTATTATCATTATTTGTTACTGAATGATGATAATCTTGCCGATGACTTCGATTTCGGACCGACGGCTTGGGCTGAAGGTCTGACTGCGGAAGAGGCGCTGGAAGAGATGATCGCTCGTGTTAAAGCGGATCCGGCGCTTGGAGCGGCGGCATTCGCGAGCTTCGATGTAAGGCTCGGGACGGATCTGATGTATCCAGGCATCCATTATGACCAGAATTGGTCGGATGGATATTGGACGAGCCTGATAAGCCAGTACGTGAAGGTTTATCAAGCTGACGAGGTTCTGTACCGCAAATTGGTGGATCGTTGGGAAGAGTTCGTGCGTAAATACGCACAAGTGACTCTGACCTATCAGGAAGGAATCAAGGATCAGATGTATATGATTTCCTTGACTTCTGCTTCTGAATTGGAGGCGCCTGAGGTCATAGTTGCGGCGGCTGATCAACCGAGCGGGCACGTTCTGAACTTTGCCTTTTTAATTAAAGGCAACCAGTTCAACGTTCCGTTCAGAACAGACTGCGGATTCCAGCCGACGAATGTCGCGGAGCCGATGAAGGAGACTCCGAAAGAGCTCCCTAAGGATCCGCAGATTTCGAGTGGCGGTGGAGGATCTACCCCTAGTGGTGGAAGTGATCCGGCACCGAGGAAGAAGAAGCAGACGGAGAGGCAGACTGAACATCAGACGGAGAAGCAGACCGAAAGGCAGACGAATCCGCCTGAAACTGGTACTCCTCAGACCGGCACACCAGAAACTCCGAAGCCTCAACCTGAGACGCCAAAGCCTCAGCCAGAGACTCCGAAGCAGACGGAAAAGCAAACCGATCCGCCGCAGCCGGAGACGCCAAAACCTCAGACTGAGACTTCCAAACCTCAGCCGGAGACTCCAAAGGATCCGTCAAAAAGCACGACAGTGAATGTCGCGCCGAATGACGACCCTGGGATAACTGGGGATGTTAGCACCAACAATGGTGATGGGGCGACGACTTCGACGGCGGAGCTACCTGCAAATAGCAACAATATGACTCAGCCTGAGTATGTTGAGACTGTGCAGGAGTTGGCACAGATTAACGCGGAGCAGAAGACTGGCTCGGAGCCGAGCATACCTTCTACTCCGACGGTACAACCGGCTTCTGCACAACCTGCGCAATCAGCGCAGCCGGCAGAACCGGTGTCGGTCGATAACCCGGCCGATAATCCGGCTACGGTTGCGCCAATTAATGACGCAACCCCGCAAGTAGCTGCTGACACAGTGGCAGGAGATCCTGAATCAGTGGGGATGATCGGGACTCCTGATTGATAGATAGCCTAGAGGGTGAAGCCTGGGGGAGCTTCAAGCACATTATTTGAGCCTGGCGGTTTTCCGCCGGGCTTCACTCCAAGATAGAATTGACTATTTAGGGGATTGAAGTTTGAGATGATTTGGCTGAGCAGACGATAATAATATAATTAATAGAAAGGAGATTTTATGAATAAAATCTACAAATCTATTCTAGGCGTGTCTGGTGCAGCTGTGATGCTTGCCGGTTCGCTTACTCCTGTTTTAGTGAGTGCTTGGGGCGATTCGAGCAATGGCCGACCAAGTTATACGCTAGAACAAATTAACGCTGGTGCGCTAGGCGATAAAATAGTGCTTAACTCTATTTCTCAGAACCAAATTATTGGCGACGAGAAAAATTTCGTAGCGGCGAAGGTTGCTGGCGCGAATGTCAGTACTTGGAACGCCAATACGATTGATGTAAAAGATGGCGAGACCTATACGATTCGTCTTTACGTCCACAACAATAACCCGAAGGGCCGGAATGCGGTAGCAGAAGGCGTGAAAGCGACTTTCTCGATCCCAACGACGGTATCTAATTCTTTGACGATTATTGGGTATTTGGACGCTGCTAATGCTACGACGAATCGGTTGTGGGATGAGGTAACTTTGAAGGCGAACGAAAATGTTTACCTCGAATATGTTCCTGGTTCGGCTAAGTTTAATAATAAGAGCGAAGCTGGCCAAGAGCGAGTGTTTAATATTCCAGATAGTGTAATTACTTCTGGGGCAACACTTGGGTATGACGCGATGGATGGCAAAATCCCGGGTTGTTATCAATACTCTGGCGTTTTGACGATTGACGTCAAGGTTCATAGCTCGGTAGCGGCGAAAGTTGAGAAAAAGGTTCGCATCAAGGGAACCAAGGAATGGAGTGAGTCGGTAGAGGCTAAGGTTGGCGACGAGGTCGAATATCAGATTGAGTATGTCAATTTGCTTTCCGATTCGGTAAAGAACGTAATGATGCGGGACGTGTTACCTACGAATGTAGAGTATGTCCAGAACTCCACGATTCTTTACAATGCCAATCATAAGGATGGTATTGCTATGAAAGAAAACACTTTAACTACGACTGGTGTTAATATTGGCGACTATGCTGCAAAG
>JAFWHP010000021.1 GCA_017515125.1 Candidatus Saccharimonadota bacterium
AAAGATTCGAGAAAAGAAATATTTGAAGCGACATCCTTAGAACGGTAATTAAAGTATTCATTTAGGAGCCAAAAGCTATCGACGTCTTTACCGTTTAGGGTGTCGCCAGAACGATAGCAAATAATCTGACACACGAGGTAAAATAGTTTCAAAAATCTCTCGTCAATAGTATTTGCAGCATCTTTGTATGGCCAAAGTAAATCAGTCCAGGTACTATCGATCTTAAGAGCGATTCGCTTGGCGGTTTCTTGACTGGTTTTTTCAAGCTCGCTTTCAAATTCAGCCTTGAAATTCTCAAATTCAGTCAGTTGTTTACCGCGAGAATTCATCTTGATATATAATTCGTCGGTCAGGCCCATATCCTTAATTGGTAAGAAATAGAAAGCAATACAATCAGAGTTTAGCTTTGACCAGAGGTTATCAATGTCGCAGAATTTAGCATCTATACAATCAATCATTACTAGCATAGAACGAATGGTTGGATCTTTTTTCCATCCGAGCGGGAACCAGTTTTGGTCCTCGATAATATGCGAAGGTGCTATGTTCTTCTGAAAATCAATTTGATATTCGACCAGTTTTTCGCAAAAACGGCGTGAACTGTAGCGCGTTTCGTAACTAAAACGCTTAAGAAAATCGTATTCGAAAGAGGCGATTTTAGCTTTCTTGGCGGCGTACCAATAGAGCAAGAATAGCGTAGTGAGTCGCTGCTGGCCGTCAAGTAGGATGATTTCGCCGTTATCTTTCAAATCGCCATAGATAAAATCCAAGGTAATAGGCTTAATCGTAACAGCATCATAGAGCGCTTGCAAGAAGTTACTCCTGACCTTTTCACTATGCTTATCGGTGCGGCCTTCGGCATAATCGCGCTGAACGAGAGGAATCACAATTTTCCGATCGTTATCAAAAAGATGAATAAAATTGGTTTTACTGGGCATCTTGAACCTCCTCTGTTTTTAAATAAGCTGCCAGAACAGTTTTGATATGATTTAAATAGGATTCTCGATCTTCTTCGTTCCAAAAATGAAGGTCGGTATTTTGAGCATTTGTGTAATACTTTAAGAAAACCATTTTGGTGCAAAAGGGGATAAACTTACCTGACTGATCCATACTGATGATTTTGGTGCGCTTAACATCAAAAGTGGAATTCGACAGGGCTGAATTATCGCCAGAGTCAAGCAAGGCAAGATTCGCAATAGTATGTATGTACTCCTCATTATTATCGCTAGAAAGCTTAGCAATAACACTATCCTTCAAATCTTCAAAATCGTTACGTCCAATTGTGCCAGATTGGAGATAGCCTTCGATACGAGCGATTAGGTCATGCCCGCTCCTGTCGTCGTGTCCTATAACATTTTTAACCGAAGGGAGTTGGAGCTTTAGCCATTCGAGCCAAAGCTCTTGGCGGTTCATTGACTCGGAGCGCCTAGCATGAATATGCTCTAGAGTCCAATGCTCTTCTTTAAACTTATCAAACGGGAACCATAGAGTTTGCTCGCCGTTCTGGCGGACGGATTCAACGTTAAAGAGTAATAGGAGTTTTTGGATTATCGAATAGTCGTCATTGTAGTTTAAGTCTTCTAGTTCGCGGTCGGCTAGATTAATGCTGTTCTTAATTCTTAAGTCGAGAGATTTTTTGAAGTTTGTCTTGGTTTGGCCTTTGAAATGTGCGTAGAGCTCAGCGAGAGAGCAAGTACCAGAAGCGATAAGATAGCCGATTTTGTGATATAGTTCGTGATCTTCAAACCAATCCTTTAAAATCATAAAAGTATGCTCAATGTCGTTCCAAATATCTTCTGGTTTTTTGGAGTTCTTTTGCGCATCAAAATAGAAAAAGGTCGAATACGGCTCGCTATGCTCCGGTTTGCCCGCGATTAAGTCTAAAATGAGATCAATATGAGTTTGATAATCATTGGTATTATGGTTAGTTAAAAAATACCAGAGCGACTCGCCGCTTAGCTCTTTTTCGATATTATCCCAGGCAAGAGCGATTTCTTCCTGCTTCTCATGGGTTATTTCGCAAGTAGCGGTCTGACTTAGAAACATGGCTTTTATCAATTCGGCGCTCGTTAACGGAATCTTACCGATATTCAGACGCGTGAATAGCTTTTTCTCGTCTTCGGATTCATCCGTTTCGTACCAGATAACACTGACGTATTTGTTCAAATAACGACTAACGTCACTGGCTAGATCCGATTTGAATCCACGAGTTTCATCCGAAAACCAGGCATCTATACTGGCGTAAGCATTATGAATAAACCAATAGTCAATATTTTCATCTTTTTTGACAGACATTTCTTGATAAGAGGACATAAGGAACCCGGCGGAGCTAGGTCTAGTTTCGTAGCTTAGAGTAAAGCGCGGCGCATCAAAGAAGACACCACCGACGTCATGAATATATTTATAAATCAGATAAATAGTGGTAAGACGCTGTTGTCCGTCAATAACGCGATAACCGTCGCCGCTACGGCGAACCACAATGGGCTGCAGGCAGTAATTGTTGTCTCCGTTTTGGTAAATGTCCGTCAGGAGGCGTTCGACTTCATTTTTGCCCCAACGATAACCTCGTTGATAGGAAGGGATGAAGTAATTTCCCCTAATACCTCCTACGACTCTAGTTTCAAGTTTAGTCGTATCCATAATGATAATTATAACAAACTTTAACACAAAAAGAAACCGGCCTTTCGACCGGTCTCGCGCTGACGCGCGCCCACCCTTTGGGGCACATTGTTTTGTTTTAATCCGCTGTGTTTGTTTTTAATGTAGTCTCCACACTCCACTAATTACTCAGTGGAACCCCTGTGAAGCGTATCAGCTTAATACTATAATAAAGCATAAGCATTAGAAAGTCAAGACTTTTTTTGAAAAAAATGATATAATTTTGGCATGATTAAATTCACGATTATCACGTTGTTTCGCGAAGCGGTTGAGCCGTATCTTAAATCTTCTATGATGTGGAAGGCGACGGAAAAAGGCTTGGCGGAGTTTGATTTTGTAAACTTGCGGGATTTCGGGTTGGGTCCGCACAAATCCGTAGACGATACCCCGTATGGGGGAGGCGACGGGATGTTGCTTAGATGCGAGCCGGTTTTTGCCGCAGTTGAAAGCATTAAAGCTAAAGATCCCAAAGCCAAAGTAATTCTACCTACGCCAGTTGGCGAGGTTTGGAATCAGGAGAAAGCGAAACGTCTGGCCGAAGGACGACTATTTGCGACAGCCGAACCTCCTCAAGGGGAATATCCTCAGCCAGCGAAAGATTACCATTATATCATCCTTTGCCCTCACTACGAGGGATATGATGAGAGGATTATATCTATCGTAGATTATAAGATTTCGCTAGGCAAGTACGTTTTGACGGGCGGAGAACTGGCGGCACTGATCATAATCGATTCGGTCGTCAGATTAATTCCGGGAGTACTAGGAGGAGAACAATCTGCACTAATTGAATCTTTTTCGGACGGGGATAATTTAGAATATCCACAATATACGCGACCGGAAAACTTCCGCGGGATGACGGTGCCAGAGGTGCTACTTTCGGGAAATCATGGCGAAATTGCGAAATGGCGCGAGCGGCATAGCGGCCTGGCGAAGTAATTTACTCGTCGCAGATGGGCTAATATCTGTTATAATAATGACATGGATTTGTTTAGTTCAGTGGAGGAGTTGCCGGGCATTGGCCCTAAAACGACGGAAACTTTGAAAAAATACGGCATTCGGACGGTAAAGGATTTTTTCTACAATTTACCACGAGATTACGAAAATTACGAAGCACCCACTTCGATAGCTGAGCTGCGACCGGGAAAAGTCGTGGTAAAAGGGCGAATTGACTCGCTTTCGACCAGGCGCGCAAAGAGCAAGAATTTGGCGATTACAGAAGGCGTAATTCGCGACCCTAGTGGAGCGATTAAGGTTATCTGGTTTAACCAGGGTTACAGAGCTAAACAGTTTTCCTCGGAAAAAGAGTATCTTTTTACTGGAACATACGAACTAAGAAATGGGCGGTATAGCCTTCTTTCGCCATCCGCAGTGGCGGCCACTGAGGTTGACCCCTCGTCTGGGCTTGCTCCCATATATGCCGCACATGGTAGCCTAAAGTCGAACGATTTTAAACGATTAATGGAAAAATCTCGTGGCCTATTTAACGAAATACCAGATATGTTGCCTTTTATTGAACCGACGACCCGCGCGAAAGCATTATTCGCCGCACATTTTCCAAGTTCAACATCCGAAATTACCGAGGCTCGAGAATATTTAGCCTACGAAGAATTGTTTGAGCTAATCTTGGCATCTAGACTAAACCGGCGCGAAAATGACAAACTAAAAGCCATGCCAATTGGATTTGATGCTACTAAAATTCGCGAATTTGTCGGGAAACTACCGTTTCGGCTAACCAATGCACAACGGCGTGCGGCCTGGGAGATTTTTCAAGATATGGAGAAAGATGTGCCAATGAACCGTCTTTTGCAGGGGGATGTTGGTTCCGGGAAAACCATGGTCGCCGCCATGAGTGCCTACGAAGCTTTTTTATCCAACGTGCAGTCGGCAATTTTGGCTCCTACCGCCATTCTGGCGAATCAGCATTTTGATGGTATTTCTAAGATTCTGAAGCCACTGGGCGTAAAGGTAGCCCTCTTGACTGGGGCGACAAAACAAAAAGACGAGCTCAAGAAAAAAATCAAAAGTGGCGAGATTGACCTAGCGATCGGCACACATGCGCTGCTAACTGACGATACGGAGTTCTTGAAACTTGGGCTAGTAGTGATTGACGAGCAGCATCGATTCGGGGTAGAACAAAGGCAAAAAATCATATTGAAATCGCCGAGCGGGCTAGCGCCACATCTTCTCGCAATGACTGCCACCCCGATACCACGATCTCTGCAACTGACAGTGTTTGGTGACCTCGATATGTCGATATTAAATGAGATGCCGGCGGGCAGAAAAGCCATTTCTACCACGATTTTGGCCGAAGTGGATTCTAAAGAAAGATTATATCCGAAGATGCGAGAAATCCTTTCGTCCAAACCCGATACTAAACGTCATGGACCAAAATCGCATGGACAACAAATATACTGGATTTGTAAGGCCATAGAAGATCCTAAAAACACTAGCGAAGAGACGAAGCTGGAAATAACATCCGTAAAAAAACGCTGCGCAAGACTGAGAGAGGTTTTTCCGGATAAATGTATAGAGTTTTTGCATGGCAAAATGAAGCCGGCGGAGAAAGATGCCGTCATGGAGCGATTTTCTGAAGGAGAGATTGACGTGTTGGTGTCAACTACGGTGGTCGAAGTCGGTGTAGATGTGCCGAATGCGACTTTAATCGTAATCGAGAACGCGGAATCCTATGGATTAGCACAGCTACATCAGTTGCGCGGACGAGTGGGGCGCGGTGCCTCGGCGGCATATTGTTATTTGCTGACTTCCGGAGATATGAAACCAACGAGGAGGCTTCAGGAGTTAGCGCGCTCGAACGACGGTTTTCACTTGGCCGAAGTCGATCTAAAACTCAGGGGGCCTGGCGAGATTTACGGAGCTTTGCAGCATGGGGCGCTTGATCTTAGGATTGCGACCTTATCGGACACGAAGCTGATTACGAAAGCACAAAAAGGAGTGGAAGAGTTTTTGCAAAATCCGGAGGATATGCTAAGATATAAGGAGTTGATGAGCGGAATATCTAAATATCAGCAAATCACTACGCTCAATTAGGAGGAAAATGGCAAAAGAAAAATATAGGCAGACTGTGAGGATTACTGGAGGAGAATTTAGGGGTCAAAGAATTGCTACGCCTGGAGAAGGGACGCATCCGATGGGGGAACGGGAGCGAATTGCGCTCTTCAATATGATAAAAGATAGGGTAGAGGGGAACTATGTGTTGGATTTGTTTTGTGGCGGCGGAACATTAGGAATTGAAGCGCTTTCTAGAGGCGCCAGATTCGCAATGCTTTTGGATAACAGTATTACAGCAGTCGAAACCGCAAATAAGAATTTGCGCAAATTGGGAATAGATGGAGTATCTGGCCTATTCGATTACGACCCCTTGATTGGTGGCACTGGTCAAGCAATGCGAGTTGATGTCCCCCTGGCCGCAAAAACTGCGACCGATAGATATGGTTTGGTGCTAGCAGATCCGCCATACGATAAGTATAACGAGAAGCTGATAAAAGACATACCGCGCCTAGTGCTGGATGGGGGGATGCTGGTCCTATCGCACCCCGGGGAGCCACCAGAGCTAAAATTGGTTAGACTGGTTAAATCTAAGAAATATGCTGGTGCGACCATATCGATTTATATAAAAGATTGAGCATTTTTATTACTTTGTTGCGGGTTTAGCAAATTTCTGGCATAATTACCCTTGCGTTTTTTCGTAAAGTGTGATATAATTATGTTTATAAGGAGTTTTATTATGTACTATCAGGAAGATATTGAGAAGAAAGAGCGTCGAAGGATTATTATCGTAGCTACGATTGCGGTGGTTATAGTATTAGCCCTAATAGCTGCCATTATTGTTGTGGCAACTAAGAAGTCGAACCCGGATGGCGAAAAATCGAATGAAACGGTTACGCTTGATGAAGGCAACCAAACGACGCAGGACAATAATTCTAAACAAGAGTCTACGAAGTCTTCGGAAAACAAAGACACTACTAGTGCGGTCGCAGAAACAAAACCCGCTGAAAACTCAACTACGAAGAACACGACCACGAAAAACAGTACCGCGAAGACTCAGACCAGCACGAATGCTACTAGTTCTGACATTCCAACTACGGGTCCGGAAGATGCAGTGCCTGTCGCTCTGATACTTGGAACGTTGACCGCTTTTGGTCTTTCTACCGTTCTTGCAAAGCGTGAGGCTTAGAAATAATCCTAGCGAGTCCTCTGGGCTCGCTTTTTTGGTCGAGGTGTGGTATAATGGGGCTATGCCCGAGTGGTGAAATTGGTATACACGTATGCCTTAGGAGCATATGCCGCAAGGCGTGCTGGTTCAAGTCCAGTCTCGGGCACCATTTATTTGAGTTAAAAGCCAGTATCTTGGCATTTTTTCTTGCTCGCTCATCCAAAAGATGCACTTCGCAAGAAGAAAATACCTACTGGCTTTTAATTATATCTTTTCTATTTTGCTGTAATGCGGCGGAAAAGATAGGAGCTGATGAGGACTACCAGATTTACGATAACTACGGTGGCCCCGGTAGGGGAATTAGCCAAATATGATACTACTAAGCCAAGCAGGTAATTAATAACTGAAACCAAGACGGCCCAAATCACTACACGTCCAAACGATTTCGAGAATTGCATAGCAATAAGTGTCGGAAAGATGATTAGACTGGAAATCAGGAGAGCTCCGAGGAGTTTCATCCCAAGTACCACGACGAGTGAGCAGGTTATGGCAAAAATCGCATCATAGAAATTGGTTTTGATGCCGATTGCTTTTGCAAAATCTGGATCGAAAGTTATTGCAAAAATGCGATTATGCGCAAAAATATAGAGCGAGACAATAGCCACAGTTAAGACTAGGCTTAGACAAACATCACTCCAAGAAATAGACAAAACGCTACCAAAAAGGTAACTGTTTAAATCGATATTGACACCCTTAAATAAAGAAATCGCCATCACGCCAATCGCCAAGCTCGAAGCAGATAGTAGAGCGATTACGGCGTCGCCGTTTACTCTCTTATTGCCGCTTAATCTTAGAATGAAGAACGACACCGCAACCACTACCGGTAAAGCGAACCAAATTGGCGCAAAACTACATACTGTCGCCACCGCAAATGCACCAAATGCCACATGAGATAAACCGTCGCCAATCATGGAATTCTTGCGAAGAACCAATGAAACACCCACTAGAGCTGCACAGATAGAGATAAGGACCCCTGCGGCAAGGGCACGTTGCATAAAGGCATACGAAAACATTTCGAAAAGCGAGTTCATTTATATCTCCTTAAATACTCGGAAGTAGTAAAACAGTTTACTTTCGCTTCTTTGATACTGAGTATTTTATTGCCTATTAAATCCTCGACATCCAGGTCGTGTGTAATCATGATAATAGTTAGGCCAGCCTTGTTCAAGGCCTTCAATGTGGCATAGAAACTTTGGCGCGACCGGAAGTCTAAATTATTGGACGGCTCATCTAAAATTAATAATTCCGAAGTAGCGGCGAGTGCTCTAGCTAGCAAGACTTTTTGTTTTTGGCCGCCAGATAAATTGGAAAAACTTTCGTCTCTGAGTTCGGAAATGCCGAGTCGTTTTAGAGATTTTAGCGCGCGTTCCTTATCAGCTTTACGATAAAAAGCTTTCGAGCCTAGACGACCTAGTGTCCCGGACAACACTATCTCGAAAACAGTAGCG
Source organism: Candidatus Saccharimonadota bacterium (assembly GCA_017515125.1). Lineage (GTDB taxonomy): Bacteria > Patescibacteriota > Saccharimonadia > Saccharimonadales > Saccharimonadaceae > Nanosyncoccus. The sequence goes on from JAFWHP010000021.1 coordinate 8,338, forward strand.
GGAAAATTTAAATCGACTTTGGTTTCTTGTGGCAAAAACCCGATCGACCTTTGCTCGACACCATCCCCAAATGAAACTTTGCCAGAACTCGGCTTTAAGAGACCCAGAATAGCTTTAATGAGCGTACTTTTGCCGGAACCATTGGCGCCGACGATACAGACGAAATCTTGTTTTTCGACAATAAAAGAGGCAGACTTGATAACTTTGTTTGGTCCATAGTTTATGGACAGTTTTTCTACGACAATCGCTGCACCCATGTTATTCTAGTGCTTCCTGCAGAACTTTGATATTTTCCTCCATAATATCTGCATAGGTAACGCCGTTTCTGAAATCTTCTTCGGAAATATTATGTACTGCATTTAATGTTAAGACTTGAGCGCCGACCTCGCCCGCAATCGCTTGAGCAAGTTTGTCCGAAGTGAGCTCGATTTTCAGAATTGTTTTGATGTTATCAGCTTTGGCTTTATCGACTAGGAAAGCTATGGTTTGGCTGCTGGCTTCGGTCTGTTCCGAGCAACCAGGAAAGGCCGCGTAATAGCTCAGGCCATACTCGTCAACAAAATATCGGAAGGGGAAGCGATCGCCAAAAATAAGCTCCTTGCGGTTTCCATTTGCCACGACATTGCGAATTTTTTGGTCGATATCCGACAATCGTGCAATGTATGAATCGGCATTTGTTTTGTAGACATCTCGTCTTTCTGGATGGATGGTAGAAAGCTTATCCTTGATAGCATTTATAAGCTTGATAGCATTTACTGGACTTGTCCAGATATGTTCGTCATATTCTACTTCGCTTTCATGATGAGTATCGCGGGATTCGTGGGGTTCGTGCGTTTCGTGCCCCTCCATACCTTCGGATAGCTCTTCCTCCTTAGCCTCGACTATATCCATGAGGCGCAGAACTTTTCCGGGGGGTATCTCATTGCTTGCCAGCAAATCTTCAACCCACTCTTCCGACTCGCCACCAACATAGATGAAGAGGTCTGCGTTCTTGATATTAATAATATCTTCTGGCGTCAACTCGAAATCATGTATTTCTGCTCCAGGCTTGATTAGCATAGAAACCGTATCATTCTCGCCGGTAACGGCACGTGCAAAATCGTAACCTATATAATTTGAAGAAATGATACTAGCGGTTTTTCCACGGTTGCCTAGCTTTATAACCATGAAAACGCAAAGAGTCAGGATGGCTACCGCTAAAACTGTCCAGCAGATAATCTTGAATGGCCTATTGCTAATAGTATTCTTTGGCGGTTCCATACAATTCTCCCATGTTTTCTTTTATTATACTGGGGCATAAAGGAGATGTCAACTAATGTTGGACACGGAATGAACATAGATACTGCAAACGTTGTTTCTAAGGCTTTGTTACATAATTCGCAGTATTTCGGGAGCTCCGCAATGTGGTAATCTTTGATTTTACCACATTGCT
>JAFWHP010000022.1 GCA_017515125.1 Candidatus Saccharimonadota bacterium
AAGCAAGTCTGATAACTTGACCGTCCAGGAAGTCGGTAAAATCAAATATATTTGATTTTACTGACTGACGCCTGACGGACGAACTATGTTCGATCGGAGTAATGAACGGGCGAAACGTTGTAAAAAATAATCAGGCGTGAGAAAACCGCGAATGAGCAGGCAATCTATTTATCTGTTTATTTTTAGTTACATAATTCGGAGCTCCCGAAATACTGCGAATTATGCAACAAAGCCCCCAAAATGTGTAAATTATGGAATAAGATTGTAGAATTTGCAAAAGAACAATTATCTAGTATAATATTAGTATAGATGAAAATAATATCAAAAAGCTTAAAGCTATCGTTATTCCTACTTCTAGTTTTTGGGATTTTTATGACGGTTCTTTCTGGCAACGCTTTTGCTGCTGAATGTGCCGGCGCCGAGACCTCCCTTATCGAATGTAAGGAAGGCGGCGACGGCGGTGTCAACCATATATTGATACTGATTATCGATATTCTAAGCATAGGCGTTGGTGTTTTGGCTGTCATATCACTGTCCTGGGCTGGAATCCTATACCTTACATCCAAAGGCGATACATCAAAGACTACAATAGCCAAACGTCGAATTGGCGAAATCGTAATAGGTATCGCTGTTTATTCTGTAATTTTCGTTTTGGTGCAGTGGCTACTTCCAGGCGGCTTTTTAAATGTGGAAGAAAAATCTGCGACTAACCCTCAAATGTCGCATGAAGGCGAAGTCCATGTCGGAGAAACGATTATTCCAGTAGTAAAAATGAACGACGGAGCCGAGGACAAGACCTACACCTTAACCAGTAGCGAACCGGGTATCGCGCTAATTTCTGGAAACGGCGTTAGATGTCTTGCTGTCGGTGAAGCAATCATAACTGCTACCGCTTCGAACGGCGAGACTGCCGAAATGCCAATCAATTGCTTGCCTAGCGACACTCCAGGCCAGTCCAGTAGTGGCGGTAGTAATAGTGGCAGCAAGCCAAGCTCGGGGTCAAGTAGCAACAGAAATAATAGTAGCGGCAACGCATCCGTTTCGGATGACGATACAACCGGCGACGTTTCGGGTGAAGAGTTTAATGGGAAAGCTCATCTTCGAAAAGAAACCCAAAAAATCATTAATGAACATAATGAAGATTTCTACCACACCGGCAAAAATAGTTACGAAAAAGTAGTATTAGACAAAGATGGCGATTATGGTAGCTATAAAAAATACGTTAGAAGCCTCGGTGGCGTATTTGAACGGTTCGCCGACGAAGATAAGATTGAAGTCAAGACCGCTGCCGATTTGCAAGCAGCCGCCGAATACGTCTTTGGTCTATATATGATTTGGGGGCCAGATTACGAGAATGGTAGCACTCATGTAAACTGGAGTAATAGTAGCGGATTCTATCAAGGCGATCCAAACCGCTATAGTTATGGCTACCGTGGCGGTCATAGCACAATAAACGAAGTTTTGTCAAAATCCAATAGCTCGTCAATTCAGACGCACTGCAATAATACGATTCACGTTTTCAATGGCTCCACGACTCTCAAGAATATTACCACTGGCGCTGGTTATAATGGCGTAAAAAGACAATTGGAAAACAAAGGGTTCTATAGCAGTGACTACATAACCAATGTCAAGAAGCTAAAAGTGGGGGATCTTGTAAACTTTAATGCTTGCACTGGACACGGCGGTCATGTTGCTATGGTTGGCGAAGTCTATAAAGATTATATAATAATGTATGATGGCGGCAGTCGGTTTATGAGAAACCGCACTTATAAAATAAAAGTCGAGCGCAAGAATAGTAGTAATGGCAGATTCCCCGGCACTTATAGTATGTATTGTAGTTGGTATGGATACCGACCGTGGAATATAGATCAAAGCGTAACGTTGGAAGGGATTAATTAAGCATGGATAATCAAAATACTAATGATAACCAGCATCACTTTGGAGCGGCCTCTCCCACCGAGAATTATCATACCCCAAACAAGTTTTCCAATATCTCAGAACAGCCGTTGAAGCCAAAAAACAGTAAAAAGCTTTTATTGATTTTATTCTCATCAATCGCAATCGTCGGAACCATTGCGCTAATCATTGTAATTATCGTTGCAATGAATAGCGGCAACGATGGAAATCAATATAGCGCCGAAACCGACAACTATAATAAAAGCATATATAATGAGATAAACAATGCCAGGAAAGACACGCCCCTCCTCCAACTTTATAGTACATTAGGCAACGAATCTACCCTCGGCGCAATGAAAGATTACGCGGCAAACATCCCTGGCGCTCAGTTGGTTGTATATAGTGACGGAACTGGAAAAATAAAAAATCAAGACGACGACGAGTTCATCTCCTTCTACTATGGCGTACTAAAAGACGATAGCGAAACCGAAGATGTCGTCGTGGCGGAAGGATACGAGCCTGATGACTTGAGCGAAGAAACCGAAGAAGAACCTGAATGTGATGACGAATCGGTAGCGTATGAAGGCTCAGTAATAGTCGAAAACTATGATTTATCTACTCCTGTCTATGGCATTGCTTATATTCGCGCGGTTAATAGTATCGAGGATGATAATTTGGGGATTGTTTACTCTCCAGAAGAGAATAAATACTATGTAAGTGATTTGATAAGTGATCCTGTCGAATTTAATACCAAACAAGAAGCGATCGATAACTATTTGAGTCCTTCTTCTTAAGATTCCATAAATTCCTTAATTCGCTCGATTTCGTCTCTGAGTCCTGCTGCCCGTTCGAATTCCAGATTCGCTGCCGCAAGATGCATCTCGGACGATAATTGACGGATGAGTGCTGGCAATTCATCTTTTGGAACTCGCTTAATGTCTAGCTTGTTCTCCTTCTCTTTCTCTGGAATAATCGCCCGCAGTCCCGCCGATATTTCTTTCGACACTGAATGTGGCGTAATTCCATGTTTTTCGTTATACTCCTTCTGGATTTCACGTCGCCGATTTGTTTCCGAGATCGCCTTTTCCATACTTTCAGTGATAAACGAAGCATACATGATTACCTTCCCCTCTTCGTGTCGTGCCGCCCGTCCAATCGTCTGAATCAACGCCGATTCGGAGCGCAAGAAGCCTTCTTTATCCGCATCCAGTATTGCTACGAGTGAAACTTCTGGTAAATCTAGTCCCTCGCGTAGCAGATTAATACCCACTAGGACGTCATAGACTCCTGCGCGTAAGTCTCTCAAAATATCTCCTCTTTCCAAAGTGTCAATATCTGAATGGATATAGGCCGTTTTAACGCCTCGCTCTTTCATATGGTCGGTCAAATCTTCCGCCATTCGCTTGGTCAGGGTTGTAACTAAAGTACGTTGTCCTTTTGCAATTCGTCGATCGATTTCCTCCATCAGATCATCAATCTGTCCTTCCGGGTCGCGCACTTCAATTTCTGGATCCAGAAGACCCGTTGGCCGGATCACTTGTTCTGCCGGCTTGCCAGAAACTTCAAGCTCATATTCTCCCGGCGTTGCCGATACATAAATCGCTTGGTTAATGTGTTTTTGAAATTCTCCATAGGTCAATGGACGATTATCGAGGGCGGATGGCAGCCTAAACCCGTATTCTACTAGATTTAGTTTTCGCGCGTGATCCCCATTATACATCCCTCGCACTTGCGGCAAGGTCATGTGCGACTCGTCCACAACCAAAAGAAAATCATCCGGAAAGAAATCGAGCAAAGTTGAAGGCGGCTCTCCCGGCTGTCGCCCATCAAGGTGTCTAGAATAGTTTTCGATTCCCTTTACGAAGCCAGTTTCTTTTAGCATCTCGAGATCGTATTTTGTTCGCTGCGATAATCTCTGGGCTTCCAGGTATTTCTGATGTTTTTCAAAATATTTCATTCTGTCGTCGTACTCAGCTCGAATCGTCACAAGCGCCTTCTCAAGTTGCGACATTGGTGTCGCATAATGCGTATTCGGAAAGATATGTATATGATCTGGTCTTTCTCGCACCTCAAAGGTCAAAGCATCCACGATTTTTACATCTTCCAAAGTGTCAAACCCGAACTCAAAGCGATACGCATATTCCCCATTCGCAGGATATAAATCAATCGTATCCCCCATCACTCGAAAATTTCCCCGTTCAAACGCCAAATCATTTCGGTGATACTGCATTCCGACTAGCCGCCGGATAAACTCAAGTTGCGATAACGGCTGATTGGCGGGCGGACGCAGCCCCGACTCCGAGGAGAATCCATCCGCCAATTGCTTTCCCGGAGTATCGTCTAAAGCCGCGTCGCCAATCATCCAGCCATTCGCAGTCTTCCACATTGGCAGCGACATCTCAGTATAATTTTTCGGCGAACCAATTCCATAGATACACGATACGGATGCCACCACGATTACATCTCTACGTGTCAGAAGTGCTTCCGTAGCGCCATGCCGAAGCCTATCGATTTCGTCATTAATTGCCGAATCTTTCTCAATATAAGTATCCGTCGAGGCGATATATGCTTCTGGCTGATAGTAATCGAAATACGACACAAAATAATGCACCTCATTCTCCGGGAAAAACTCCCGAAATTCAGAGAATAATTGCGCCGCTAGAGTCTTGTTGTGGGCTAGAATTAGAGTTGGGCGTTGCGTCTTCTCGATAATGTTCGCCATCGTAAAAGTCTTTCCGGACCCAGTCACGCCAAGCAACGTCTGTTCGTGCCGTCCCGCCAAAACCCCATCTACGAGCTGTTTAATCGCCGTAGGCTGATCGCCAGTCGGTTGATATTTCGAAACTAACTTAAACCTATTCACAGATATAATTATATCATATCGAGCTACTGTCTCTCGATTATCGTCCGTGGATTTTTATCTAGAATCTCCTCCAGCTCATCTTCTGTGTAATATTTCCGGAGCTTTTTTAGAGCCAGAGTGATTTCATTCCCGCCACGCGCATGATGGATGTCGCTTCCTAGCGCAAAAATCATTTTCTCTTTTGCGAGTCTTACGGCGACTTTTTCCGCATGTTTTCCGTAATGCTTGACAAAACTCCCAGTATTGCATTGTAATAGCACGCCCATTTCGTGCAGCCGTTCTAGTACCGAAAAATCCTCCTGCGCTGCAGTATATCTCTCTGGATGAGCTAAAACCACTTTATAATTGGCGTTCATTAAATCTTTAAACACATCCTCATATCCAGGATATTCGCCACTCATCGGCAGTTCAATCAGTAGATACTGGCTGTCATTTAATGATGATACTCGATTAAATACAATCATCTCGTCAATTTTTTTGTTAATGTAGAGCTCGTTTCCTAAATATACATTAACTTCGACATTCTCGCGCGACAATTCTTGTCGGAGGTCGTCTAAAAGTTTCAAGTTTTCTCTCTTTGGAGAGGCATAGATGGTTTCATCTATAAAATGTGGCGTTGCGATAATGTCAGTTACGCCTTGCGCAGCCAATTCTCTTGCCAGCTCGACCCCGTTTTCTAGCGTTTCCGCGCCGTCGTCAATGCCCGGCAATATATGTGAATGTATGTCAATCATAACTATTTTTTATCACTATAGTAGTAGTAATTCTTGGTCGCTTTTTGGTTTACCATATTGAATACTATACCGGCCACCTTTGCGCCAACTTTTGAAAGGGCATCTTTTGTTGCTAGTAAATCGTTCTTCGCTGTGCCGCCGTCTTTCGTGACGATTAAAGTTTCATCCATAAAACTCGACAAAATTACCGAATCCGCCAGTCCACCAATCGGCGCGCCATCAAAGATGATGGTATCGTAATGATGCTTGAGATTATTGATTAAGCGCTTGTTTTTCTGCGAAGCAAGTAATTCGCTAGGATTTGGTGGATATGTTCCGCAGGTAATAACGCTTAGATTTTCAACCTTAGTCGGCCGGACGTATTTTTCGTAATCCCTTAAATCGTCTGCCAAAAGATTTGAAAGTCCGTCAGTGTTCGGTATGTCGAATAATCTATGGACACGCCCCTTACGCAAATCGCAGTCGACCAACAATACTTTCTTATCGGCCTGCGCAAACGAAATTGCTAGGTTTGACGACACAAAACTCTTCCCCTCTCCTGCGTTCGTAGAGGTAACTAGAATAGTTTTTAGGTTTTTATTATCTACGGCCGTAAACTGCAAATTGGTACGTAGGCTTTTTATGTTTTCGCTCACAATCGCTTTTGGATATTTTTCGGCCACCAGTTCGGTTTCGCCCTTCTTAACATCATTCTTTGAAATCTTCCCGGTCACTGGTAGACCAATGGTCTTTTCAATATCGTCACTACACTTTGCGCTATCGTCGAGATAGAATCGAAGAAATGCTATGCCGGCCACGCCAAAAATAGCAACCGCTACCGCCAAAATCAAATCTCGCGTGAGGGTGTTATTTGATGGGCTTTCTGGAGTCGTGGCGATACTAAGTTGGCTCACGTTGTCAAGCTTGTAAATCTGAGTAATCTCTTTAGTGAAAATCTTCGCAATTTCATTTGCAATCTTCGCCGCTTGTTCGGCATTCAAATCTTTAACGGTAATGCTCAAAATAGACGTATCGTCGACCGGTTTTACCGTTACATTGCGACTTAAATCTTTTCCACTAACATTAAGTTCTAATTTCTCTGCTACTTGCTGAAGCACCAACTCACTTTTTGCAATTTCACTATAAGTCGTGGTAAGTTTTTGACTCATATTCACGTCGTTTAGCGTCGCGGCCGTATTGGCTTTTTCGTCGCTATTGGCGATAACGACC
>JAFWHP010000023.1 GCA_017515125.1 Candidatus Saccharimonadota bacterium
GGTTGACAGTATATATAATATATAGCTTAAGTTTAGATTTAAACGGAGATTTGATTTTAAATTATTTCTAATTATTTTTGCCCACATGGTTACCTCGTATTAGATGCCTATAATACTATTGATTCCTTGCGGTGCCATTTAGGCATATAAATAAAAATGGCACCGCAAGGCCGTATTCATCCAGCAATCTCACCGAAGTTCAACCGCGGACACCTTACGATGCCGTCTTTACGGTTGAACATAGCAACACGTACTAAAATGTTCGGTGAATATCTAATTACTGAATGAATACAATTATATTTTACTATGAATGAATAATAAAAACAAGAAGGAAAATTGGGATTTTGGCATAAGCGTGGTAAAAGTTAACGTAGGCGGGATTTAGTCTTAGCATAAGCTAGCAATTGGGGGTTGTAAAATATTTTAAGGTATGATAGAAAGAAAGTGGGTTGGCGGAGTTTAGCTTTTCTAGTATAGAGCCTAGGCGTGGGTCGCGCTAAATAGCGAGGGGGCTTTATATAATCTGTCCTAGTCGTGGTTATGGTCGATAAGTCCCCCATTTTATTAACTAAAATGGAAAGGAGATACTATACATGAGAAGACGATTTGTTTTCGTACTGGTAGTGCGACTATTTAGAAAAAAGTTTACCATTCTAATTGAATGGTAAACTACTCTCGTTAACCTATAGATAAGTTACTAGGGCTTATCTATCATGATTTAATTATAGCACGAGCACCTTAAAAATGCAAGTAAGGAATTACAAGCTAGAAATTACAAGCAGGGAAGTACAAGAAACAATGGAATTAGAACGGATGAGCGAGGCCGAGGTGGGAATTAGTGTCGGCAATGCGGATTAGTTCGTTATACTTAGCTATGCGTTCGCTGCGAGAAAGGGAACCAGTTTTGATTTGGCCGGTGCCGAGACCGACGGCGAGATGAGCAATAGAAACGTCTTCAGTTTCGCCGGAACGGTGTGACATTACCGTATTAAAGCCGGCGGTTTTCGCAAGAAGAACTGCATCAATAGTTTCAGAGAGTGTACCAATCTGGTTTGGTTTAATCAGAATCGCATTACCACATTTCTCCTTAATGCCGCGCTCTAATAATTTGACATTTGTAACAAACAAATCGTCGCCGACGAGTTGAATGCGCTCACCAAGACGCTCGGTCATGATTTGCCAGTTTTTCCAATCGTTCTCAGCAAGACCATCTTCGATGGAAACTACCGGGTAATTATCGATAATCCAGGTATACCAGTTTATCAGATCGTCAGCGGTTTTCCAGTCGCCATTGGTCTTCAGAACGTAGTGATCCTGATCGTAAAACTCAGAGGCCGCTATGTCCATGGCGATACAGATGTCATTACCAGGTTCATAGCCTGCCTTTTCAATAGCATACTTAATACATTCTAGCGGCTCATTGTTGCCGTCGCGCACGCGCGGAGCATAGCCGCCCTCGTCGCCAACGGTAGTTGGGTAGTCACGTTCCTTCAATACGTCTTTTAGAGAATGAAAAACTTCCGCACCCATACGTACTGCTTCGGCAATATTACCAGCAGATTTAGGTATGATCATATATTCTTGAAAATCGGTCGCCCAAGCGGCGTGTTCGCCGCCGTTCATGACATTCATCATGGGCATCGGGAGCGACATGTCGTCAGTCGTGCCAGCCAGTTCGGCAACGTAACGATAGAAGGGGATGCGCCGCGCGCGAGCGTTAGCCTTTGCATTGGCGAGAGAAACCGCAAGGATGGCATTGGCGCCGAGGTTTGACTTGTTTTCGGTGCCGTCTAGATCAAGCATCATTTGGTCAACATAACGTGGCTCGGCAGAATTGTCAACTAGGACGTCTCGTATTTTAGAATTGATATTCCAGACGGCTTTCAGCACACCTTTGCCTCCGAAACTTTTGGCGTCGCCGTCACGAAGTTCCAAAGCCTCGCCTGAACCGGTTGATGCACCAGATGGGACAATGGCTCTACCGAAACCACCGTTCGACAAATAAACTTCGGCTTCTACGGTAGGGTTACCGCGCGAATCCAAAACTTGTCTTGCTTTAATATTACTAATTGTATAATTATCCATAAATATATTATATATCATTTTTATTAAACTTGTGCTAAAATAGACATAAGACTTATTAACAAAAGGAGTTTTTTATGAACGACGATTCGGGCGGGACACCAAATCCTCTCAATTCGAATTACAACGACAAACCAAACGAAGGTTTTTTGGATGCTAATCCGGCAGAACCCGTACAGGATATGGCGGAAATGGAATCTTTTGATGAGCTAACTTCAAGAAATGGTAATAATTATGCCGAGATGGAAGAAGCTCATATCGAAATGACAGAGCGTCGAGGATGGGATAGACAAGAGGAAGAGAGAATGGTGCCGGGAGCCCAACCTGTTGATTTCGTAACTGGTGGCGCTTATAGGGGCCACAGTAATGAATCGTCGAGCAACGCCGCCATTAATAACGGCACTACGAGACAAATCGATTCGCTCGATCCTACTGGTCGTTCTATGCAGATGAACGTTGAGCCGGTCGTTGCTCCGCAACCTAAGCCCAAAAAGAAAGGGTTGATTTTTGGGATAATCGGGGGCATTTGTCTGGTGGTCGGCGTTGTAGCTGCAGTGCTTGTCGTAATGTTGACCATGAATAAGCAAGACCCGGTTTCCGCCGCAATGCGAAAAATCATGAGCGGGCAAGCGCCAAAGAACGTCGTGATTGATGGAGATATCAATATTCTAATGAACGATCCGAATTCCCCAATCAAGCGAATCAATGTCGATCTTGACTCGGATACGGTATTTGCTTCCATGATTAATACTTCGTCTGCGGTTTTAACTTTGACAGACAGCGCCAATAACGACTATTCGGCACGCTTTGAGGAGGTTTATGCCGCGAATGGCAATCTTTATTTCAAAATGGAGGGGGTAACAGAGTTACTAGAGAATACACCTTTACTAAGTTTATTTACCGTTAGTGATGGTACCTCTACCTTGCAAGAAGAGAATTGTATTACCGATGAAAATGGGGTAACGAATTGCGACAATCAGGTCATAGAGTGCGTAAGCGAGAACCCAGAAGATTGTGCGGCACTCATGACCGAAACGCCTGCGACCGTCAGTGAGACGGGCGAGGCGACCGCGATTTCTTCTAACGGAAATACGATTGACATAGAAGAATCAATGGAGGCGGCAAATAACTCATTATTTGGTGGCATGTCAAATATGCTAATTAGTGCGATCGGCGCGGCAGAAGGAGTTTGGCTAAAGATTTCGACCGATATGCTGAACTTGACAGATAATGAATCCTCTGGCGCAAATAGTGCGATTAGCTGTGTCGCTAATTTAGTGAGTGATATTAACAAGAATAGCAATAGCGCTTTCGAAATGTACGATAAATACCCATTCGTAACTTCGACCAACAAGGGCGTGCTGATTAGCTCGAAACAGAATCCAGTTTACCAAATTAGTTTAGACAGCAAAAAGTTCACTAGCTATATCAATGCAATAAATAACAGTGAATTGTCGAAAACTCTTTATTCCTGTATGGGTTGGAATAACAATGTCGTAGTAACCGAATCGGACGTAAACCAGATCATCAGCCATATGCCGAAGATTTATGCCGAGGTTAACAGCGAGAACAACTTCACTAGGTTATACTTAGAGTCCACAATAAATGACGGCGCAGCAAATGCGACAATTGATTTAGGTTTTAGCTATCCGACCAATGTCAATGTTAAGGAGCCTGTAGAATATACTAACTACGAAGAATTCATCCAGACGTTATTCACTAACATGTTTAACGTCAACGGTCAACCGGTAGTCGAGGAAACCGTAGTTGAGGAACAAGCGCAGCCTGCGCAACCAGCTACGAACTAGACTCTTGACTTTATAGCATAAGTATGATATAATTAAGAGATGAATGAGGCTCTAAAACAAAAACTAAATACTCTCCCGGCCAGTCCGGGGGTTTATTTTCACAAGAATGCAGAGGGGGAAATCATTTATGTCGGGAAAGCGGCCGTATTAAAAAATAGAGTTCGTCAATACTTCCAAAAATCCCATAAGGATATAAAAACCGAAGCGCTCGTAAGAGAGATTTTCGACACTGATTGGATAGTAGTAGATACAGAGATGGATGCGCTTTTCTTAGAATCCGAGATGATTAAGCGCTATATGCCAAAATGGAATATTCTGCTTCGCGACGACAAGACGGTGTCATATGTCAGGATTACGATGAATGAAGAAGTCCCTTATATTTCTTTTACACGAATACCTATGGACGACAAGGCAAAATATGTGGGACCATTTTATGGCAAGTCTGCGGTAGAGAAAGCTTTGCGGAATCTGCGGAGGATTTTTCCTTATTATGTTAAACCTTATGACGGCAAAAAATCTTTGGACACCGACCTAGGTTTAACTCCTGGGATTGAGGTAGGGCGCACTTCTGCACGAGATTACAAACGGAATTTGCGGAAATTGATTCGTTACTTAGAAGGGGATAGAGTGAAGCTTCTTCATGAGCTTGAGAAAACAATGAACGAGGCTGCCGCGAAAGGCGAATACGAGTTGGCCGCCGAAGCGCGAGATCAACTTTTTGGATTAAAAGAACTCCGCAAAAAAATCGTTTTTTCAGACAAAGAGTTCATGGATATTTCCTCGGACCAGGCACTATTGCAGTTACAGAGAATCATGGGGCTTGAAAAACCGCCGCGCAGGATTGAAGGATATGACATTTCGCATCAGTCTGGGGAAAATACGGTTGGAAGTATGGTGGTGTTTATCAACGGAGCTTCAGATCGGGCGGAGTATCGAAAATTCAAAATTCGCACATCAAAAAATGACGACCTAAAAAGCATGCGGGAGGTTCTCACTAGACGACTCAAACACTCAGAATGGGATTACCCAGATTTAATCATTTTGGACGGGGGCGCTACGCAAGTAAACGCGATTATGCCGCTGGTTGAGCCATATAATATACCTGTAATTGGGCGAGACAAGTCGGGCGATCATTCAAAATCGGCTGGGGTGCGTTTGGTCATCCCAAGCGGAACTAGCTTCAAGTACTTAGAGTTGCCTACTGGATCGCACGTCGCTAGGTTAATCGCTCGTATAGACGAAGAGGCACACCGTTTTGCAATCACATATCATTCTTTACTGAAGCGAAAAAGTATGCTAAAATGAATGTAGATAGGAGTTAATTATGCAAATCGGAAATATTCTGGAAGTAGTGATATTCATTTCGGCTTTTTTGTCGATTATCTTGATTCTATTACAGCAGCGAGGGGCATCACTGGGGGCGGGTTTCGGAAGTTCGGGCGAACTATATACAAAAAGACGTGGACTCGAAAAGTCAATGTTTACGACAACGATTGTGTTTGTAGTGATTTTTGTTTCGTCAATTATAGGGTTATTATTAATTCCGGCATAATATGGGTAGTTCTATAAAAAAGCGTGGGCGCAAGATTATAAGGAAGTTTTCTCGAGCGACTGCGCGTGCGGGCGAGGAGAGCAAGGAGCATATCAAAGAGAATTTTTTGTCGCGACTAGGTAGTGTAGGAAATATTAAACTCTTAGTGTTTGAATGGGGCCTGCTCATAGTCGCGTTGGTTTTACTTGCTATAGCACAGGCATTTTGGTTTGCGGGAACTTACGCGGAGGATGTTTTCGTCAATGGAGGTAATTATATCGAAGCCACACTGGGTGATGTAAGTTCGATGAATCCTTTGTTCGCCACGACGAATAGCGAAAAAGTATTGAGCCGGTTGATGTTTGGAACTTTATCGGCAATCGACTACTCTGGGCAGCCAGGAATAGGACTTGCCAGCTCAATACAGGCAAGCGAAGATGGAAGAATCTGGACGGTTCGACTACGCGAAGGTTTGAAGTGGTCAGACGGAGCGCCAATTACGAGCGACGACGTGATTTTTACCGCTGAGCTGATCAAAAATCCAAAGGTTGACTCGATTTACGATTCTAATTTGACAAATGTGAAAGTGTCGCTCGGCGAGAACTCGGAAATTATTTTCACTCTCCCGTCGGCTTATGCAGATTTTATGTCGGCCCTGAGCTTTCCAATTTTACCGAAACATATCCTAGAAGGGAGCAACCCGGAGACTTTAATTGAAAACGCTTTTTCTAGTACGCCTGTAACTTCTGGTCCTTTTACGTACAATGCCCTGCAATCTACCTCTAAAACCGACGAGAAAGTAATATATTTATCGGCGAATCCGTATTATTATAAAGGGAGGCCAATGGTCAACAGCTTTGGTATCCATACTTATCAAACTAGAGAGGCTATCGTTTCGGCTTTAAATTCCGGTTCGGTTACGGCGACAGCAGAGTTGAGTGAGGCAGACCGAGAAGCTATTACAAATAGTCAGTACTTAGAAAAAGATTCCAGCCTTAATTCTGGCGCATTTCTATTCTTCAATACGAAAAATGCCAGCGTCAAAAATCCTGAGCTTCGAAAGGCCGTGCGACAGGGAATCGATATTGCCAAAGTACGTGCGCAAGCCCCGGCTACCGCGGTGCTAGATTACCCACTGTTGCAATCGCAAATCAAACTAGGTAGTTATCCAGAAATACCAGCATACGACAAAGAAGCTGCTAGGGCAAAAATCCATGAGCTGCTCGGAGATGAGCTACCGACGCTTACGATAGCCACTGTTAATGTCGGGGTTCTGCCGGCCGTCACTAGGACTTTATCTAGTGAGCTTGAAGAATTGGGATTCAAAACAGACGTGATGACATACGAAGAAAACCAAGATTTTATTACGAGCGTAATATCACAACGAAGTTATGATTTATTGGTTTATGAGGTGGAACTTGGGGCGGAGCCAGATTTGTTGCCATACTACCACTCATCTCAGGCGCTGAACGGGGGGTTAAATCTAGCCAACTACCGGAATTTTTTGGTGGACGATCTGTTGCTGGCGGCGCGAGATACTACTGACGAGACATTGAGAATTAAGAAGTACGAGGCATTTTTGAATTACTGGGTGGATGATGCGCCGGCAATCGGACTTTATCGGCCGAATTTGACTTATTATTACAACCAAAATGTTCGGACTTTCAGTAATGATGTTAGACTAGTAACAGCGCTAGATCGCTTTACGGATGTGGGGGACTGGGCTATTACGAAGGCTACAAAAAACAAAACACCCTAGTTACACTTCGTAGCATCTGCTGAATAAAAAAATACCGTGACGGTATTATATGTAGAATATGTCGAATTGGTGCGCGCGACTGGACTTGAACCAGCACAGCCGTGAATGTGGCCACTACCACCTCAAGGTAGCGTGTCTACCAATTCCACCACGCGCGCATACTATTATTATAGCATATTTTTTCAAAAAGTGTACTGGCGATTTGCTGTTTTAGTGAACTTATCTGTCACTTTAATATCA